>CAZMBZ010000014.1:0-6481 GCA_964564285.1 uncultured Planctomycetaceae bacterium
CTTCCTTGATGCTCGACATTCTTGCTCGCTCTCGCTGGCGGACCCATTTCTGAACGGACTGTTAACGGAGCGTTACGACTTGCAGAGAAAATACTGGAAATTCTACTGGCCGCTGGCGCTTACCAGCCTCGTGCAGTTGGCTGGAACACAAGCGCAGAACGGTGTGCTGGCAAGCTATGACGAGATCGGGCGGGAACTGGCGGTCTTCGCGCTGGCATCCAGCGTGTTCTTTTTCTTCTGCGCGGCCCTGGTATTCGTGCCCCACATGGTAAATGTCCTTGGGCGATCGGCGCCGGCACGCGGGGCCTGTCTGCGATTCACCATCCTGGCCAGCCTCGCGCTTACCATACCGGCGGCGGTACTTGCCTTCACAGGCGCGGGCCAGACGGCGCTGTCGCGGATATTCGATATCCAGGACGCCAAACTAGCGGAGGTGACAAGCTATCTCCGCCTGCTCCTGCCGCTGATAGTAATCAACGGCCTGCGGAACCACTACACGGGTCTGCTGATCCAGGCGCATCTGACCGGCACGGTGACGGCCCTATACGCGGTCAACCTCGGGATAAATATAGTCAGCCTGGCCGGCGGGCTTATGCTGGGCTGGCCGGCGGTGATAACCGTGGCGATGGCAATAGTATTGTCCGCCCTGGTACACCTGGTCGCGACGTTCGTGATGTACGTCCTGCGATATAACTCGCCCGACGACGGAAAGACCGACAAACTCACGTGGCGAGAGATACTGAGCTTCTTCTGGCCAGTGGCGACGACCAGCCTGATGTTCGCCCTCAGCAGGCCCGTGCTGTACGCGTTCGTCAACCGCACCGCGCAGGCCGTGGTTCTACTGGCGGGCATTCGCGTTGCGTTCGACTTCTCGCTGCTCTTCCACGCGCCGATCAACCAGTTCCGACACTTCCTCGTGACATTCGGCGAATCCGACCCGGCCGGGTCGCGCAGGTTCATGGGACGCATCATGCTGGTCCTGACGGGCATTATGGCGATCATCGCCTTTACGCCACTTTCGACCTTTGTGCTCAGAAACCTGCTTCAGATTCGCGGCCAGACGTTGGAGGTGGCAAGCGGCGCGATGATGGTGCTCTGCGGCACGCCGCTGATAATAACCATCCGCAACTACTTCCACGGCGTGCTGTTGACACGCCGCAAGACCCACGGTATGGCCATCGGTGGAATCATTCGCGTGCTGACTATCTGCGTGTCGAGCTGGGCGTTCTTCGAGGCCGGCGTGCTCAACCGCATCACGGCCGCGGGGGTGCTGCTGGCTGGATTCGGCTCGGAGGCGATTGTCTCGGCCATATTCGCCCGCCTCAGCAAACCGGCCGAACCTGGCCAGGCCGAGTCTCGCACCGCAACAAAAGTCTGAAATAGCGGGAATCATCGAACGACTATCGGGGATAATTCGTACAAGAACCGACTCCGACCGTGGCAGCCAAGCTCCTTCATGGTATATTCAACTGTCGTATCGCTCGCACTGGCCGCGGTCGGGTAGACGGGCATTTTCCAGTTTTCTAATATTAACTTTTTTCGGGAACACTGTGACGGAACAGACGTCCAACAGTATGGCTGGCGGAGAATCGACCGGCATCGGCGGGCCTCAGCCCAAAGCCGCGACGATCTCGTTTGAGGACGCCGCGCTAGTCGAGCAGTGTCGCCAGGGCGACATGCTGGCCTTTGGCTCGCTGGTCGCAAAGTACCAGGAGCGTATTTTCAACATGGTGTTTCGGATGTGCGGCCGGCGGGCCGACGCTGAGGAACTGGCGCAGGAGACGTTCCTTAAGGCCTTGGAACGAATCAACCAGTTTCGCGGGCAGAGTAAGTTTTACACGTGGTTGTTCAGGATCGCCGCCAATCTGACCATTTCGCATCGGCGTCGAGGCGGACGAGTCCGGTTCCAATCGCTAAGCGGCCCGGATGAGTTTGAACAGAACCAGGCCGACAACCTGACTGCGGCAATGGCACGCAAGCGCAACCCGGCCCCGGAGGCCGCCGCAATGGCCGCCGAGGCGAACCGCAGGGTCATGGAGGCCCTGGAAGAGTTGGATGACGAGTTCCGCCTCGTCGTGGTGCTTTGCGACATGGAAGGAATGGATTATGCCCAGATCGCCCAGGTGCTGAACCTGCCGATCGGAACCGTAAAGAGTCGGCTCCACCGGGCGAGATGTGAGCTAAGGGACAAGCTGGCCGACATGGTCAGGCCCTGATTTTGCGAAAGAATCTGTAAGACAACATGAACGCGAAAGGTAAAATTCAGGCGCAGCTTTCAGCGTACCTCGACGGCGAACTCGACGAGCCCCAGTTGCGGCAGGTTGAGGAGGCCTTGGAGAACGATGGGGCTCTGCGCGTGGAACTGGCCCAGTTCGCAGCCACCAGAAATCTGCTTCGCGACCTGCCAGTCGAGAAGCCCCCCGTGGACTTGGTTTCACGGATACTGGCCGAGGCTGAACGAAACCAGCTTGTGTCTGGCCAGCATGCCGAGGGCGGCTCGAATCCGCTGCGCTGGGTCCGATACGTCGCAAGCGCCGCGGTACTGCTGATGGCTGCGACGTTTGGAATGATCATAGCCGTAACGCTGTGCTCGCCTGGCACATACCAGAGCGGCTTGGTCCACAACCCAACCCCGGCCAGGGGCAATCCGGACGGCAATGACAACATCGCAATCGTCAATGGCGACTGGAGCCGGGACGCGTATATCAGTGATTCCGGGGATTCGTCGGGAGCTATCGACCGATCCCGCGGCAGCGGCGTGCGTGCCGAGCGATCTGAAAAGTCGTCCTTCGACTACACCGACAGCGCGAGCGTCAACAATGATCTGCCCGTCGTTTCAGGCAAAGGAGGCGGCGGGGCTGGTAGCTCGGGCATTGACAATAACGTGGAACGTATCACCGCGGTCCTGGCCGGCAACCTGACAAACAACGAGATCATCTACAGCGACCGTTTCGACGACGCTCAGAAGCAGGTAGAGGGCATACTGAACGCCAACGGCATAGCGCCGGTGGTAACGGAGAAACTCGAGTCGACCGCCGCCCTTGCCAAGCGGGCACCCGAGTTGCCGCTGGCACGAGGCAACTTCTACGTCGCCAACCGCCTGTCGTCAGCCCAGGTTCAGTACGAAGCCTACGTGACGCCGAAGCAGATGGAAAAGGTCCAGGAGGAACTGGGCAGGCTGCGGGCAAAGCAGAATGTCTCCCAGCATACCACGGTCCTGACCCTGGCCAAAGCGGACGAGATGGCGAAGGACGGCGGCTGGAACTTCAATGAGCGTTCGTACGACAAGCGCCGGTCCCGCCACAAGGATCTCGCCTCCGCCTCCGGTAACAAGGTCGATAACGAGGGAAGGCACTACCGAAAGGTCCTCGCCCAGACCGTTTCGGCCGAGACTGCAAAAGCGGCAAAGAAGTTCTCAACCGAAACCACCGAAACCGCGACCAAGCAGGAAGAGAGATCGCCGACACGGGAAACAGAGGCTGCTGAAGGCGATCCCAGGATCGCCCTGGCCCCGTGCCCTGCCGAATCGCCGGCACCGGCCCGGACAGAAGAAACCCCTGCCCCGGCAGCCAAGCCCGCAATGCCCACCAAGCCGTCGGCCCCCGCGCCGTCAATAGCGCCCAAGGCGCAGATAGCTGATGATGCCCTGACCATAAAGTCCAAACTCGGCGATTCAAACCAGGCGAAATATGATTCTGTCGGCGGGGTCGCCAAGGAAAGAGCTGGCGACGCGATGACCCAACGCAAAACCGCTGAGACGTCAGCCGCGGTTCAGACCGATGAAAAAGACTCTCCAGCCATCGCAGCCGTGAATGGGTTGGGGGCGGACCTCCTCGGCCGACGATCGACGTTGGCGACTCGCTTTGGGGCAGGAACAGATGCCCCTTCGACTCGCCCTGTCGGGCAGGTCGCCGGGCCGGTCGGCGGGCAGATAGCAGCAGGAACGCCGAACGTGCGGGTTACGCCCCCGGCCAACCAGCCAGCCACACCGAAACCTGTCGCAGATGCGGACAAGGATACCAGACCGATCGTGCAAGTTACCCTCGTTGACGGCAAGACGATGCATAACGGGAAAAAGATCACCATCCATCTCGACCGGCAGGGCCAGGCCAAGAACTCCGAATGGTCCCAAACGCGCCCATCCGAAACGCTGGGATTCGCTAAAGCCAAGGGGCTCGCCAAGGCAGAGCAGTCCCCCACCGACCAGATCGGAAAGCGCCTGGAGATTGCCCAGCAGTCCGTACGACCCGGAATCTCCCAACGCGGCGTCTTGGGCAACGGCCTCGCCATCCAGCATTCAACGGCCCGGGTGCAGCGACTTTTAATCACGCTGAACTACCGCCACGTTGACCAGGCGAACAAGACCGCCGATCCGGCGGCTGCCACTGAGATTATCGCCGGCCCCACCAGCCAAGTCACCACGTCTCAAAGCGAACGAGCCGACAAGAAGCCTGCGCAGCAGAAGCAGGCACCCAAGCAAAAGTAATTCCCGAAAGCTATCCGGCGCTCCCACCCGCGAGCTATTGCCCGCTGATGAATACCCGCTCGGCGAATCTGCGAGGAGTGAACGGACTGGCGAAGTCGATGGAGAGGACGAACTTCTGCCCTACGGGTATCGCCTGGTACCACTGAAGCTTGAAGGCGTAAGCCCGAGTGATGCTGTCCCAGTGAACGAGGTTCTTCTCAGGAGTCAGCAGGTCTTCTTCCCAGGTGGCAACCTGCGGGCCGCGCGGGCTGGGCGAGTCGGCCTTGTGCTGATAAAGCGCGAAATGGAACTTGCCGAACGCCTTGGTCGCGTCACCGTAAGCATCCAGGGCCTCGACGCGAACGTCGATTCCCTTGACCCCGCCCGCCTCGTCGAACGTCCGCGTGCCGGTGAATGGGTGGATGCGTATAGCCTTGGGCAGCAGAAGGTGAAGCGGCGCGGGAACCTTAACGTCCGCCGGGTCAGGCCGGGCTGCAACCACGGGATTCGCCGGTGAGCCGAGCCCGAACTTACCTCCATTGCAACCGGCCATGAAGATCATCGCCAGCACCGCCGCCCACGTTGCCGTTGCCTTCAAGTGCCTGCCTGCATGTGCATCGGGATAGATCACCGTCATCTCCCTTGGCTAGCTTTCGTGGGTCTTTGGTGGCACGAGCACTTTGAGATCCAGTTCGGCGAGCTGCTTGTCGTCGACTTCCGCCGGAGCGCCCGTCAGCGGACACTGTCCGCGCTGCGTCTTGGGGAAAGCGATCACGTCGCGAAGGCTTTGCCCGCCCACCATCATCATTACGATCCTGTCCAGCCCCAGCGCGATCCCGCCGTGAGGCGGGGCACCGAAACGCAAGGCGTTGAGAAGGAAGTCGAACTTCGCGTGAGCTTCTTCCTCAGCGATACCCAGCAAAGCGAAGACGCGCTTCTGCATGTCCAGGTTGTGGATACGAATCGACCCGCCGCCAAGCTCCGTGCCGTTGCAGACAATATCGTAGGCCCGGCTTCGCACCTCGCCTGGGCTGCTGTCCAGCAGGGCGACATCCTCGTAATTCGGCGAGGTGAACGGGTGGTGCAGGCTGTCCCATCGCTTCTCGCCGTCGTTGAACGCCACCAGCGGAAAATCCACCACCCAAAGCCATTTCAGCACGTCAGCGGGGATCATGTCGCGTTCGCCAGCCAGCTTGCAGCGAAGCTCGCCCAGCACGCGATTCACGACATCAGAGCTGTCGGCGGCAAAGCACAGCAAGTCGCCCGCGGATGCCCCGCAGCACTCGATGAGTTGGGCTGCGATGGGGACGAGAAACTTTGCTATGCCGGTTTCAAGCTTGTCGGCGGCGATCACCTTGGTCACCGCCAGGCCCTTGGCGCCAAACTCCTTGGCCCACTCGGCCAGGGCGTCGGTCTGGCGGCGTGTCATATCCGCGCCGCCCGGCACGCAAATGCATTTAACCGCCCCCCCGGCGGATAGTGCGGACTTGAAAACGCCGAAGTCACACTGGCCGGCCAGTTCTGCAATGTCCACCAGTTCCATCCCAAACCGCAGGTCGGGCCTGTCCGAGCCGTATCGTCGCATCGCCTCGGCGTAGGTCATCACGGGGACCTCGGCAGGGAACTCCTTGCCACCCAACTCGCAGACAGACCGCAGGATATTGTTCGTCACGGCCATGACGTCGGCCTCGGTGACGAACGACATCTCGACGTCTAGTTGCGTGAACTCCGGCTGGCGGTCGGCACGAAGGTCCTCGTCGCGGAAGCAGCGAACGATCTGATAGTAGCGGTCCAACCCGCCGACCATGAGTATCTGCTTGAAAAGCTGCGGGCTCTGCGGAAGAGCGTAGAAGCACGCCTGCTGAAGCCTGGCCGGCACGAGGAAGTCCCTGGCACCTTCCGGCGTGGACTTGGTCAAAAACGGCGTCTCAACCTCAATGAAGTCCTGCTCGTCCAAAATAGAACGCATTGTCCGGCAGATCTGATGGCGAAGGCGAAGCGCACGGGTCAACGACG
>CAZMBZ010000014.1:6581-19897 GCA_964564285.1 uncultured Planctomycetaceae bacterium
GAACGCATTGTCCGGCAGATCTGATGGCGAAGGCGAAGCGCACGGGTCAACGACGGACGGCGAATGTCGACGAAGCGGTACTTCATGCGTACATCCTCGGCCGCCTCGACAAACTCATCCGGCTCGAAGGGCACGGCATCCGAACGGTTCAGGACGGTCAGATCGTCGTCAAGTATTTCGATTCGCCCGGTCGGCAGCTTGGGGTTCTCGCGACCGTCACCGCGCGGGCGAACCACGCCTGCTATCGAGATAACCCACTCATTGCGAAGGCTCTGAGCCAACTCGTAGCGGGCGACTTCCTGCGGATTGTTCGGATCGCTCGGCAAGTCGAAGACGACCTGCGTAATACCTTCGCGATCGCGAAGGTCGATAAACAGAACCCCGCCGTGATCGCGGTAGCTCCTTACCCATCCACAAAGGCGAACGTGCTGGCCACAATCTTCGTGTCGAAGCTGGCCGCAGTTGTTAGTCCTCTTGAGTACTTCGTCGCTGAACGTTTCCATAGATCCTTCTCTACCAGGAACGGTCGCCGCTAAGGCCAGCCGCAGTATATCGTGCATTAGAGCCGTAGAGTGTACCGCGTTTCGCCGGGCATGCAACACCGAAAGCAGACCCGCCGCGGGCACACCGCAGGCATTGTCGACATCCGCGCAATGCTACTTACCGAACCCCGGAGCGGGCTTCGACTGCCAAACAAGGTGCTGTTGGAGGTATTCATGCCAACGGCCCGGGCTTCGCGTTGCTCGGGGCTCGGCTGTCGTCACGGCGGGAGAGACTGCTACGTCCTTCGGCGGACTCGGGTTACTGCCCATTCTATGAGCATCAGCCCAACCGCCACAGCCAGCAGGATCGGCCAGAGCGCACGTCGCCTCGCCGCCGTCAGACGCTGCCCGAATTGAGCGAGGTGGTCTGGCGGAACTAATCTTCCGCCGGTCAGCTCGGCCAGGCGGTTCAGTTCGGCGGCGTCGGAGCCCACCTCAGCCAGTTCAAGCGGAGCCCGGGCCGGCAGAAAACACTGCCATACGACGCTTCCGCTCTGCGGTGAGGTTCCGGCCGACCCATCGCTGGTAGCTATCTCGACACCCAACGACGCGCCGGAAGCGCCGGCGGAACCCTCATACCGACCGGGGGCCGTCTGATCGAGGGAGAAGCTGCCAGCCTGCCCGTCGGAATCAGCCCCGATGGGCACAATCCGCACGACCGGGTCGAGGCCATTGACCGGGCGATTGTCATCGCGGGCATCGAGCACCACATGGAGTTTCCCATCCCGGCGGCTGACCTGTCCGGTGAAACGAGAGTCCTGCCCCGGCCTGAGCGACCACATCACGGCCCGGCTTAGGATTCGATCCGATATGCCCGACTGTGCCCACACAGGGTTTTCGCCGGCCTCGGGGGGCATCGCAAGCGTAACAGTCCTACCCATTCCGACTTGGCGCACGGCCAGGAGAGGGTCGTGCTCTCCGGCGACCTGGGCGACCACGTCGGCGCCGACTTGCGGCCCGGCCAGCAGATACGATTGCACCTTCGGCAGGACTCCCACGGTCAGGCCGAAAAACGGACGCACGACGGCTGCGGAAAACTCCCCGCGTCGCAGGGCATCGCCGCGCGTGCGGCGCAGCAGGTCGGCGAAGACCTTGGCAAGGCCCGAGAGGTCCTCCTGCCCCGCCACCAGCGAGCCCTTGAGCAGCCTGGCCAGGGCTTCCAGCGGCGTCGCCTCAGCCGAAGAATTGTCACCCGCGCTGGATATGGCCACAACCGCCAGCGAAATCCGCCGCTTGCGGAATGCCTCCGCCATTGCTTGGGGATCGAAAGGCTTGGTGCTGAGGTCGCTGACTACCAGCACAAGCCCGTCTCGCCCGGCCTGGATCGCCTGACCGGCGACCAGGTCCAAGGCCTTGCCCACATCCGTCGAGCCACCCGGGCGAACGCGGGACAGCGCCTCGCCGATGGCTCCGAAGTCCGGCCGGCCTGCGCCGCTATCGTAAACCTGGTTCGCATCGTCGGAGAAGGTTATCACCGCCAAGCTGTCATCCGGCGTCAGGTGGTGCCGCAGGCTGCCGACAGCCTCGACAGCCTGGTCGAATTTCACTATGCCTGCCGAACCGGTGGACTCGGCCATGGACCCGGAGGCGTCGAGAATAACGATTGCCCGCAACGGCTTTCTCTGAAATGGATTAGCCACCAACGCCGCGACGCGATTCAGCGGGTCTTCGCTATCAGCGGGCGAACCATGCGGCCCGGCGCCGATATGCACCAGCCCCCCACCAGAACGAACGTATTGTTCCAAAGCCTCGCGGGCCGGGCGAGCCAGTAACTCGCCGTTGGCATCCGCCAGAACCACGCCCGAGAAGTCCATCCACCAGCGAACTTCCGCACCGGCCTGCGTAGCGTCCACCGCCCGAACGTCCACGCCTTGGAGCCCGGCCAGGGCCTCGCTGGCCTGGTCAAGCGGCCCGATTACAGCGACGACCCGCCGCGCCGGCAAGGTCCCTGCCGAGGCAGAGTCGTTTTCGCCAAACGTGTCGGCCGGGGTAAGCTGAGCCTGATATTCCGCAGCCGAAGCCAGAGGCGCCGCGTCGATGACGGTTATGGTAACGGGCTGGTCGCCCATGAGGTCCAGCGAGCGTTCGAAAAGCGGCTCGGGCAGGGCAGGTCGAACCCGCCTGACCGTAAGCGTCCGGCGGTCGAGTGCGTTGGATCGAACGGTAACTCGCAATTTCGCCGTGCCGTCCGGCCTGCGTTTGGCGTCAAACTGGGCGACCCTGGCATCCGCCGGGGGCGAGCCCATCGCAACGACGGCGACGGGCAGATCGGTCGCCGCCAGGGCTTGGGCAGCCTCGGACCAGCGATCGGCGAATCGCCCATCAGTGTGAATGACGACACCGGCGATATCTGGTGCCCGGGCCGCGGCCAACCGCAACGCGGGCGCAAGGTCGGTCCGGTTGGCGTCAAGCCCAACGGCGTCAGCGGCCACACTCGAGGCGAACGCCAGACGCTCAACGGGTACATCCGGAGGCAATTGGATCGTCCGGTCTCGCTGCACTCGGCAACTGGCGGAAACGTCCTGGAAGATCAGCACCGGCTTCTGCAAGCCAGGCCCGACGAGCCCGACCGGGCCAGCCAGGGCTACCACGGACATCGCAATCGCGGCACACTGCAACGCCACGCTTAGCGGCGATACCCGATGCCCTCGTCTCGCGGAACGGCGCGAAAACAGCACGGGCGCCGCAACGGCCACCAGCGCCAGAAGCAGCGCGGGCCGGCCGAACGTTAAAACCGAGGCAAGCGGTATGAAACCAACTAACACCACGCTGGAAGTCCTCATATCCCGGCCAGGGCGGCGGGCATCGCCGACAGCAAGCCGGGACAAGTCCACATCAAGTTTAGTCCCAAGATCATTAGAATCGCCCCCGGCGGATCAATGCAACGACAAAGCCAGAGCGGCCATTGGGAATGGCAAAGCTAATGTCAGCAACGCCGCCTGTCGATAAGGCAATTGCAGGGAAAGTCCCTGCACTTGCCTCAGATGGCCAGTATCATTCTGGTATCAGGCCAGGGGCATATGGAAACCAGTGATGAAGTTGAAATGCCCGCAAGATGCCAAAGACCCGGCCAGGCCGGTGCCAATCGTCTCGGACGACGACTTCCGGGACCTGCTCGGTCGGCGCGCCAGCCAAGCTATCAGCATGGCGAGGTACCTCGTCGAGAGGAAATGGGAGCGGACGAGTTTCACGCGCCCGCTGCTCGGCGAAATACTTCACCAATCCACCGAGTTGGAGGAACTGCTGGACGCCTACGGCGCCAGAAACAACAATCGCTGGCGGATGCTCCGTTCAACAATCGCAGCCATCAAGCTCTTCGCGAACGCCAACTATGTGCTGCTTCACGTTCAGCACTCGCTTGCCGCCTACCAACTGCTGGATGTCGAGGGTGACTTCGCCGCGTCGACCGACGAGGCGATCCTTTTTACCAGCGAGACGCTGCTGCGCATTTCCGATCGCTTTCTTCACTGCACGAGAAAACTCGGCCTGCCGATACCCGAACAATCGCCGGAAGGTTACTTCGACGAACCTCTGCCACGAGGTAGGCTGGCGCACGACTATCACGCACACAAAAAAGTAGACGCCTGCGAAACCGTTACATACCTCGCGACGGCGTTTCTGAATCAGGCAGCCGAGAGTGAACTGCTGCACGTTCCTGCCCGCGTGAACCCCGACAAGTACCACGAGTGCATTCCCACCTCGGTAAGCGAAAAGCAAGTCCGCCGCCTCCAGCACCAGTTCCACAACCTTCAGTCGATGTACGACACATTCGTGGCTGACACCGACACCGAACGCGAAAACCCGGACCTGCTGACGCTTCGCGGACACCTCAGCGTGATTTTCCACCTACTCGAGGCCGCGACGGGCTTCGTCCACTACTACGAGCGGCACGTGATGGCAGCCACCGACGCCTGCCAGCCTGACGGCCTGGAGTCGATGGTCGACGGCGACAAATTGCTGGATGTGCTGATGCGCTATGCGCTGGTATTCTCCAGTCGATACCTCGTCGGCGCACGCGACCTCTGCCATAAAATGCTCCGCCGCTACGCCGAGGTCGAGCGAATCCAGGTGCCAGGCCCGCGGTATCGCGGCTTTCACGTGCGACCGTCTACACTGGTAGCCAAGATCGTCCATCACTACGGCAGCGAGATCCGCATGGAACTCGATGACGGCGTCTACGACGCGTCGAGCCCCATGGATATCTTCCGCGCAAACGAGATCATAAATCGCCGCAAACGAAACTGGCTCATCAGCCAGATTGCCGACCTGGAATGCATCCGACAGATCGACACCAACACCGACCTCACCCAGACTGTCCGCCGCGTGGTGCTGGCACTGGCAGAGCAGGACAAGGTGATCATCTATCAACGCTCAATCCCGGTCCAACCGCCAGACGAGGCCGACCTCCACAAGACCCCACTGCAATACATCCTCGACGAGGTCAAGAGGCTTCAGTCCACCGGTATCATCGACATCGAGGCCGAGCTCAACGTCGTCTTCATCGGCGACAAGCGAGTCCTGACGGACCTGCAACTGCTGGCCGAGCACGGCTACGGGGAAGATAACTTCGGCAACAACATCCCCCTGCCGAAAAAGCTGTCATACCTTAGACGATAACATCACCGATACTTGATAACCTGCACCTTCTCCAGCGTCACCAGACCCTCGCCGATCATGTCGTCCAACTCCGGCAGGAACTCCGCGATTCGCTCAGGCGTGTCGACAATCTCGATAACGACCGGCAGATCCTCCGACAGCCGGAGTATCTTGGCGGTGTGAAGGCGATTGTGCGCGCCGAAACCCAGCACGCCATGCACCACCGTCGCCCCGCTCATACCACGCTGGTGCGCGAGATGAACGATGGCTTCGTAAAGGCATTTGCCTTCGTGGCGATCGGACTCGCCGATGAATATCCGCAACAGTTCGGCGTCGGTTTGCTCTTTCATCGCAACGGTTCCCTTTCCCGCTTGGGCGGCAGTCAGATAAGCTTCCCAACCGCCATGCCGACAAATACTGCCGCCAGACCCAAGACCACCTGCCCGCCGGCATTCGCGCCTGCCAGGACCCACTGCCCGTCGCGAAGCATCTGGGCGGTCTCGAAGCTCAGCGTGCTGAACGTGGTGAACGCCCCCATAAAACCGGCCAGGATGATTATCCGCGCCTCGGCGCTGATCATAATGCCACGCTCGTCCGCCATCGCCATCGCCCAAATGACCCCGAACAGCAGGCTGCCCAGAATGTTTACCGTCCACGTACCCAGCGGCCAGCTCGGGCCAGCCAGGCGCTGCACAAGCCCGCTGAGTCCGTAGCGAGCAACCGACCCGCACGCCCCGGCGGCAGCAATCAAAAGTATTCTCGTCAGCACTGGCGGCACGGCACGGCTCCTATGTGTCCCGGCCTGCGACAAGTCCAGCCGGGGCTCTTGGCCAGCAAGGCTACGCCATCGCCGACCCCAATATCAAGCGCGGCGTTGAACTTCCAAGCCACCGTGACCGCGAGGATTTGCTTCGTCGCGTCTGAATCCTACATTCCAATTGCTGGCGGGCGTCAGAGTGTCGCCCACCGGCGAAGTGCTCAAGGAAACGTCCTTCGCCTGACAATCGTGAGACTCAGGGAGACACCGTGGCGGGCCTACTCGTTCCAGCAGGGACAGGCGGTCCGCCGCTTGTGTTATGGCCCGACGATGACGCTCACTCCCGCCCCGCCGGAGCCGTCGCGGGCATACCCTCCGCCTGCCACATGGCATCGGCGAAGGCCGCGTTTTCGGGCTTGGTCAGTTCGGCCTGGAACGCGGCAGGCTTCACCAACTTGATACAGCCAGAGGTGAACAGAACGCTGCGGGACCCGTCGCGGTGATTGCCTGCGAAGTCGCAAGCGACGATTGTCTGGGGGGCGTCATCAGAGTTCGGGGGGAAGTAGAAATAGTCGTAGCTTCGCCCGACAGGGCGAATGCCGCCGCTGACGCACGGGCAGGTGAACATCTGGGGGGAAACCTGGTATTGCGTGATCAGCGTTTGAAAGTCAGCCGGCCACTTGCCGTCATTCTCCCCCTTGTAAATGATGATATATTTGTTGATGGAGCTAAGGTTGGACATGCAGACAGTTCGGTTGGTCATTTCGTTAGCCCGCTGAAGCGTCGGCACGAGGACCGCAGCCAGCAGACCGACGATGGGCAGGACTATTACGGCCATCGCCAGTGTCGGCAGCCAGGCGAGGATAGCCTTGCCGAAGCTCACGCCGAACATGGCCTTGATGATCAGCCAAGTCACCAGCAGCCCGGCCGCGATGCCGGCCAGCACGCCTACGAATCCCAATGGGCCAAGCAAACCAAATGACAGGGCCGAGGCCAGCGCGAGAATGATGCTCGACGCAATCGCGGCCAGGACGATCGTGCCGACACTCCGCCAATAGGTGGCCTCGGGGCTCTTGGCGATGAACCGCCCGCCGACAAACAGCAGCGCCCCGCCACCAAACGCCCATACCGCCAGGCCAAGCAGCGATCCGATCGCGGTAGCCAGAATACCAGTTAGAGCTATATCCCCCATCGTTGATGAAACCATATCACGCTACTCCCACATTAACAGGATGCCACCCCGCGGCCCCCATGACCGCGACAGGCAATAGTCTACTGTCCGGCAGCGATGCAGACAAGCATTTCGGGACCGGCCGGAGCATGGACAACGCGTCGAACGTTTGCTAGTTTGGGCGTAAATCTTCCGTACCCATTGGAAAGGCTGGTAGCATGACCGAGCGCATCGAGCAGTCGTATGAATTGGCCCGGCAGCAGTATGCGGACCTGGGCGTGGACGTTGAGGCGGCAATGGAGGCCCTGTCGAAGGTGGCGATATCGTTGCACTGCTGGCAGGGCGACGACGTGGGCGGTTTTGAAAACGCCGAATCCGGCGCGCCAGGCGGCGGGCTGGCTGTCACGGGCAATTACCCTGGCAAGGCCCGCACCGCCGATGAACTTCGAGCGGACCTGGACTTCGCGCTTTCGCTGATTCCCGGAAAGCACCGCCTGAACCTGCACGCATGCTACGCCGAGTTCGACGGTAAAAAGGTCGATCGCGACGAGCTGGCACCGGAGCACTTCGCGCAATGGATCGACTGGGCCAAGGCAGCCGGGATGGGGATGGACTTCAACCCGACGTACTTCGGGCACCCCAAGGCCGACGACGGCTGGACGCTGACCAGCCGCGATGCGGGCATCCGGCGGTTCTGGGTGGACCATGGCAAGGCCTGCCGCAAGATCGGCGCCGCCATGGGTGCCGCTCTCGGCTCGCCGTGCGTGACGAACGTGTGGATCCCTGATGGGTCGAAGGACACGCCCGTCGACCGCAAGGGTCCGCGGCAGCGGCTTGTCGAATCGCTGGATGATATCTTCGCCGAGCAGATCGACCCGTCGCTGAATCTCGACGCCGTCGAGAGCAAGCTTTTCGGCATCGGTTCGGAAAGCTACGTGGCGGGTTCGCACGAGTTTTATCTCGGCTACGCCGTCAGCCGTGGCAAGCTGCTTTGCCTGGACGCCGGGCACTTCCACCCCACCGAGGTCATCAGCGACAAACTGTCGAGCGTGCTGTGCTACCTCGATGAGCTCCTCCTGCACGTCAGCAGGCCCGTACGGTGGGACAGCGACCACGTGGTTACGCTGACCGACGAGTTGTTCGCCATCGCCCAGGAGTTGGTCCGGGGCGGGTTCCTGGGCAGGACGCACATCGGCCTGGACTTCTTCGACGCCAGCATAAACCGCATCGCGGCGTGGGTTATCGGCACGCGGGCCATGCTCAAGGCGCTGCTGGCGGCGATGCTCGAACCTAGCGACACACTCCGTGAGGCTGAGAACTCCGGCGACCTGACAACCAGGCTGGCGCTGCTGGAGGAAAACAAGACCCTCCCGCTGGGGGCTGTGTGGGACTATTACTGCCTGAAGGCGGAAGTCCCCGCCCGGGCTGCCTGGCTGGACGAGGTCCGGCGGCACGAGAAGCAGGTTCTTTCCCAGCGTTAGCAAAGCCAAGCCGGGCCAGGCAAGTGGTCCGGCGGAGTGCGGAAATGGCGCATGACGTGGACATCCCAGAAGCCGGCCGGCGCGGCTTGCTTCGGCGGGCGTGGAAGTACGGCTCGCTCTGTGTCGTACTGGGTGTGAGTATCTGGCTGCTCCTGCCGCCCAAGCCCGCGACCGACGCGGCCGGCGAAACCGGCACCGCTGAGAGGGACCTCTCGGCGGTCAAGTACGTCATCAAGTTCGCCCCGGGCAACCAATACATGCCGGGCAGCGTGCCGTTTGGAATCGGCAAGCCTTTGCAGGGGCTCAGCAAGGTCATACGCAACTTCGAGCAGCGATTCCCTGACACCCACATCGAGGTAATCAACGTTCCCACGGTTCGCGAGTACCTCGTCACGCAACTATCCAGCGGGGCAGCGCCGGACATTCTTAACGTTAACGTCGAGGATGTATGGGTGGACGTCCAGAAGGGATGGTACGTCCCGCTGGATGGGTTCCTGGAGGCGCCGAATCCGTTTGTCGTCGAGAAGAACGACCCCAACCTGCCCGGCGTCAGGCAGTGGTGGGACATGTTCCTCTACCAGGCCATCAGTCGCGGCAAGGCGGCGCCCGATGGGCGGAACTATTGCATCGCCCTGGACATGGTCGAGACGGGGATATTCTACAACAAGACAATGTTCGACCGCCTCGGCCTGACGCCGCCAGAGACCTGGAAGCAGTTCATAGCGCTGATGGAGCGCATCAAGCAGGAGCCGGACAACCTCACGCCGATGATGATGAACCTGAGCAGCTATAACGACTGGGCGACGGATTTGCTGTTCGACCAGCTCTATTACAGCCTGCTGGACGGAATCGACCTCAAGAAGGACCCGGCCCGCGAGGCCTACCTCCAGGGCTACCTCGACGGGGACGAATTGGTGTTCCTGCTGCGGAAGGGCTTTTTCGGCCCGGACGACCCAAGATACCGCGAGTTGTGGCGGATCATGCGGGGGCTGAAAGAATACACCAATAAAGACATGACCAACACTGATCTGACGCGGGATTTCGTCACGCAGCGAAGCGCCATGATCTGGACGGCAAGCCCTTTTACGTACCGGCTGATATCCGACCATAAGCTGGGCTTCGAGTGGGGAGTTTTCTATCCGCCGCGGCTCACCGGGGAGACATCCAAGTACGCAAGCGACACGGACATGTGCGTAATCGGCGGCGCGTCCAGCCAGTTCGAGATCACATGCTCAGCCATCGGCGACACGGATGAATCGCTGCCGATGCAGCAGCGGATGGCCCGGTCCGAGCGGCTGAAACGGGTGGTGGCATTTCTGCAGTTCCTCTGCACGCCCGAACAGACCGAGCTTGTGGTAAACGAGTATCCAGGCTGCCTGCCGAACATCGTAGGCGTGCCTGTACTGAAACCGCTGGCGCCGTTTGGGGAGATACTGAAGCGTCGCTACACGACAACGAAGTGGCTGTTCTCGTTCGACCTGCGGTTCAGCGACATTCAGGAGCGGATGCTTGGGCTGTACCTGGCGGGCGGGGTGAGCCTCGACGAGTTCCTCACCTGGCAGGAGGGGAATCTCAACGCTGCCGCCGCTAACCTCGTCCGCCGCAAATCGCCGGACATGTCGGCCCTGGAGGCCGGGTGGAAACGCCTGGCCCCCGCGCGGGCCGCAATGACGGACCTGCCTCCCCAGGCGCGGGAGGACCGCCAATGATCCGCCCCAACCTGCGATCGACGCTTGGCTGCTATACGATCATCCTGCCGGGGATCGTGCTGCTGCTGACGTTCGTATACCTGCCCGTGGTATGGGCGTTCTCGAAGTCGCTCTACGAATTCGAGGTCGGCGGATCAGCCCGGTTCGTGGGCCTGGCGAACTACTCGGAGTATCTCACGCTCGACCCCACGTGCTGGCCAAGTGTGGCGAACATGCTCATGCTGACAATGTTCGCCGTCTGCGTCCGCCTGACCCTGCCGCTGATCGTCGCAAAACTCATCCACTCCCTGCCCCGCGAGCGGTGGAGGCACTTCTACCGGGTGACATTCCTGACACCCATCGTGGTGCCCGGCGTCGCGGTGCAGCTTATCTGGCAGGGGATGATCTACTCCGACCAGGGCATGCTCAACTCGCTGCTGAGGGGCCTGGACCTCGCGGGCTGGACCCACGGCTGGCTTAGCGACCCGCATACCGCCCTCGCGGCCGTCATGATGGTTGGCTTCCCCTTCGTCGGTGGATTCGAGGTGCTGATATACTACGCGGGCCTGTCTGCCATTCCAGACAGCGTCAACGAAGCCGCCCTGCTGGAAGGCTGCACTGGCGTCAGCAAGTTCTTCCGCATCGACATCCCGCTGATTCTCAGCCAGCTCAAACTCATCCTGCTTCTGACGATCATCGGCGGGATGCAGGGCTTCGAGGGCCTGTTCATCCTCACCCGAGGCGGCCCGGGCTTCAAAACCACCGTGCCGGGGCTGTGGATGTACTTCAACGCGTTCAGCTTCCAGCGAATGGGCTACGCCTGCGCCATCGGCGTGTTGCTGTTTCTGGCCATCCTCACGCTGACGCTGCTGAACCTCCGCTACTTCAAGTCGGCGGAGAACGTAAAGGGAGAAGCGTGATGGGACGTTGGAAACTCCTGACCATCCATGTAACGCTCATCGCGATCGCGTCGATGACGCTCCTGCCGCTGGCGTTCATGGTCAACAACATCTTCCGCAGCAACCACGAGTTCTACCGCAGCTTCTTCAGCGTCCCCGATGCCGTCAAAGGCCTCGCCAGCGTAACCGGCTCCATGGCGAGCGGCGATGAGAGTCCGGTGGAGGTCGACGACCAGCAGGGCCAGACCCGGCGAGTCCCGCCCGACGAGGCAGCCGGCATGTACATCCAACAGATCAAGCGCGGCCCGAAAATGGCCTGGGCGGTGCTGAGGCCATACCTCATCAACTCGCTGGTCGTATCGCTCTTGACCGCCCTGGGGGTATGTGCGATAGGTTCCTCGACCGCTTACATACTGTCGCGATACAGGTTCATGGGCTCGCGAGCGGCGCTGATGATGTTCATTGCGACGATGATGTTCCCCGGCGTGCTGACACTCGTGCCGAGTTTCCTGCTGGTCAAGCATCTCGGCCTGCTCAACACATACTGGGCGATGATCCTGCCCTACATGGCCGGGGGGCAGGTCTTCGCGATATTCGTCTTCCACAGCTTCTTCAAGGGCCTGCCCGAGGACCTGTTCGAAAGCGCCAGGCTCGACGGGGCGGGCCACCTGAGGCTCTACTGGAACATCGTCCTGCCACTGAGCAAGCCCGTCTTCTCCGTCGTGATCATCATGAACGTACTGGGTACGTGGAACAACTTCCTCTGGCCGTTCATCACCAACACGGACGGCTCGCACCACGTGGTCTCGTCGGGCCTGTTCGCCCTGGCAACCAGCGCCCACGCCCAGAACTTCTCGACCATGTTCGCCGCCTACGCGATAAGCTCCGTACCCCTGCTGATCCTCTTTGTCTACGCGACCCGCCCGTTCATTCGGGGCATGACCAGCGGAGCGCTCAAGGCCTGAATGCACTGACGGCATGTCTGGCACCGAATCGACCGCAGACGTATCCAAGCAGCGCACCCGGAAGGTCAGGCAGCAACCATAAAGCTGATCAGAACTTGTCGTAGAAGATGTGGCGGTCGCGCAGACCCTTTTCACGAAGGACACCCATGACGGCGTCGATCATTGGCGGCGGGCCGCAGAGGAACGCCTGGCGTTTGACGTTCGGCTGGAGGTGCTTGTCCACGGCCAGGTGGATGAACCCGGTTTCCCCATCCCACGTTTCGCCCTCTTCGAGCTGGTCGCTGAGAGCGTAGATTACGTGGAAATTGGGGTGTTTCTTGGCCAGCTCGCGCAGCTCGTCGAGGTAGAAGATATCGCGCGTGCCGCGGCAGCCGAAGAACAGCCACAACGTCCGGTCCGGCCAGCGGTCGTAGACCGAGTAGATGATATTCTTCATCGGGGCCATGCCGCATCCGCCGCCGACGCAAATGAGTTCGGTTTCGGGGTTCTCATCGAGCTCGAACTCGCCGTAAGGCCCGGTGAAGGCGACCTTGTCGCCAACTTCGAGGTTGTGCAGGTAAGTCGAGCCGATGCCGTAGGGCATGAGGCGTACGTTGAGCTCTACCTCGTTGGTCTCATAGGTGGGCGAGCTGATCGAGTACGCCCTGCTGACGGGTCCGTCAGGACTCGGGGCGAGAATCTGAATGTACTGACCAGGCCGCTGGAGAATCTCACCCGGCTCCTGGAGCGAAAAGCGAATTTCCTTGGTGTCGTGCGTCAACGACACGGTGGACTTGACGACCGACGAGTAGAGCTTGACGTTCAGCAGTTCCTCGGGAATGCGAAGTCGCATGTCCTCGCGGACCTTCACCTGGCAGGCCAGGCGCGTACCGTTACGCATCTCGCGGCGATCGAGGAAGGGCGTCTCGGTCGGAAGCGGCTTGCCTCCCCCACCACTGAGTACGCGGAGCTTGCAGTAGCCGCACGAACCCTTGCCGCCGCAAGCCGACGGGATCCATATCTCCACGCTGTTGAGCGCCGAGAGCAGAGTCTGCCCGCCCTCGACCTCAATCTCCCTCTCGCCGTTGTTGATGTCCAACTTGCAGACGCCGTAATTGACCAGCAGCCGCTCGGCCACGATCAGCACGGCCGACAGGCCCACCAGCAGAAGGACAAACACCATAATGGCCCAGACGAAAATCATTATCGGTTTTCCATTTCGTGTCGTAATTCCAAAT
>CAZMBZ010000014.1:19997-34410 GCA_964564285.1 uncultured Planctomycetaceae bacterium
TAGACGCCATAGTTGATCGCCGTCGTGGCGGTCATGACGAATATGACAGCGGCGCCGAGGCCAAGGCTGGTGTTGATCTGCTTCGAACACGCCAGGAACGAGCACATGCCCAAGAAGTTCGCCAGCAGGATGTTGCTGGTGAAAATCGCCGCGAAAAGGATAGCCCACGGTGAGATATCTGCCATGTCAGTTTCCTCCTGCCGGCTTGGCGTTCTTCTTGGCGTTCATTACATTGAACAGTGCGATGATGAAACCAAGCACGATGAACGCCCCGGGCGCCAGGACCATGAGTTGGTTCTTCGGATACCAGTCCGACAGCACGGTCACGCCGAGAATAGTGCCAAAGCCCAGCAATTCGCGGACTATGCCGATCGCGGCCAGGACCACCGCGTAACCGATGCCGTTAGCCAAGCCGTCGACTGCCGAGACTATCGGTGGGTTCTGCGTGGCGAACGCCTCGGCCCGGCCCATAACGATACAGTTGGTTATGATAAGCCCTACATAAGGACCAAGTTGGCGGCTCATGGGCCAGTAAAACGCTCGCAGCAGTTGGTCGAAGAGAATCACGAACGTCGCGATAATCGCAACCTCAGCGACCATTCGTATCCTTCGGGGAATGGACTTCCGCAGCAGTGAGATGAAGAGGTTGCTGCCCACACACACGAAGATCAGCGCCACGCCCATAACCAGCGAGTTCGCGAGCTTGCCCGTAACCGCCAGTGCCGAACAAATGCCCAGCATCTGCACATTGACGGGGTTGTTTGTCCAGGTGCCTTCCTTGAATGTCGCAAGACCCTTGCCGCCGCAAAGCCCGCCGGGGAGCTCGCACGCGCCGCATGCCACAGGAGCATCACTCATTGCCAGCCTCCTTCAGGATCGCCTCGCGATTGTCGGCAATCCGCTTGCTGATGGCGTTGATCATGGCCTCCACCTTGTCGCAAGTTAGCGTCGCCCCAGTGATGCCGTCTACCTCGTTATTGGCCGCAGCTGTGCCCCGTTTGACGACGCCTATGCCGGGCTCGGCCCCAGCGATGGTCTTGTCCGAGAACTGCCCGCAGAAGTCGTCGCCTTCGATCTCGGCACCCAGGCCGGGCGTCTCTTCATGTTTGTAGAACGCGATGCTGTAAATTGTCTTCAGATCGCTCCGCAGGCACAGCAGGCCCTCGACCGGTCCCCACAGGCCCGGCCCGGCGAACTCCACCGCGTAAAGCTTGCCGGCCTGGGGATGCTCATAGGTGAAGACCGTCATGCCCGCGACTTCGGCCTGGCGAACCGAGCCGTCAGGATTGTCCTCGGACTTGACCAGCGATAGAAGCTTGCTGGAGTTGGCGTCCTCGTCATAGGAAATGCCGAGAACGTCGAATATGTTCCGATACTTCTCCGCGGCGGCGTTGGCTTCCTGATACGGCTTGAGCACATAGCTGGCGGCAGTCAAAAGCCCGGCACAGATAGTGCCCAGCACGGCGGCGAAGATGATGGTTCGCAGGCTATCCTTCATGCTGAAGCCTCCGGAGATAAACCCTTGTGGCGATCTCGTCGTAAAGCGGCGCCGCGATATTGCCAAGCAATATGGCGAACATAACGCCCTCGACATAACCCGTCAGGTAGCGGATCAGGAAGGTCGAGACGCCGATAGTGACTCCGTAAATCCATTTTCCAATATTGGATACCGGGCTTGTCACCGGGTCGGTAGCCATGAACACAGCCCCGAACAGCAGGCCGCCCGCAAGCAACTGCCATCCGACGATCTCGATCGGATTCCAGCCAGCCCGGCCAAACGTCGCCGGAGAAGTCCAGGCCATTACTCCCACCATGATCGCGAACGAGCCCAGCATCGAAACGATCGTCCGCCAGTTGGCCACGCCGGTCATTATCAGGAACAGTCCGCCGAGGATGATGAGTACCGAGCAGACCTCGCCGGCACACCCGCTGGAAATCCCGTTGCTTGAGGCGGTACCGAAAAGCAAATTGTACCAATCGGCGTAGGTGCCTCCCTTGGCCGCACCGAGCGGGGTAGCCTGGCTGACGGCGTCGATGGACCACTTGGCGAACCCGCCGGGAATGCCGCTTGCGGGAATGGACCAGCCCGACGCCATGCCGACCGGGTAGCTGATAAGCAGGAAGCACCGCGCCACCAGCGCCGGATTAAAGACGTTCCTGCCCGTGCCGCCGAATAGCTCCTTGCCGACCAGTACGCCGAAGGCGATGCCGACCGCAACGGCCCAGAACGGCAACTGGGGCGGGAGTATCAACGGGTACAGCAGGCCGGTAACGAAGAAACCTTCGTTGATATCTTCCTTGCGTGCCATCGCGAAGGCCAGCTCGATCAGCAGGCCCGTAACGTACGTCACGACAATCATGCCCGCGACCCGCCAGCCGAAGAAGTAAATCCCAGCCGCGATGCACGGCATGACGGCCAGGATAACTGCCGTCATGTACCGCTTCATGTTGTTGGGTCCGCGAACGTGCGGAGCTTGGTCCGTGCGTTCACTGACCGAGAACATGAAGGAGTCCATCGCGTCAAAGGCCGGGCGAACGGCCTTGAGCGGACCCGTGTGGAATATCGGGCGAATGCTGTCCATCAATCCGAGGAGGAGCTTCATTCCCGCGCCTCCTTCTCTGCTTGCTCACGCATCTCTTCGGCTTCCTCTTCCGCCATCTCGGTGATGGCCTGCTTGGCGGTGCGGAACTGATCGAGCAGTTCCAGCTTGGACGGACAGACGTACGAGCACAGCCCGCACTCGACGCACAAATCCAGGCGAACGGTTTCGGCCTCTTCGAGTTTGTCCTGGTAGAGGTACTTGTGGATAAGGTGCGGCCAGAGCCCCGCTGGGCAAACCTGCTCGCAGAGCTGGCAGGAAACGCAAGCCCGCCTCTCGCCTCGAAGGGCCGTGGTGAGTTTTTCGAGGAACGACGGGCGAATCTTGCTGATGTAATACGGCGAGAAGGACTGCTCAGACCATCCGGGCATGGCCCAGCCAAGAAAGCTTCTGGGGGCCTCGTCGCGGAGAACCGTCAGGCTCGTACACTCGCTGCACAGCCCCGGCTGATCTTCTTCGGACCATTGCCTGCCGGTTATCGCACCGCCCATTATCACGCGGACGTTCTCGGCTACACCGCAGGCGTCCAGGATATTGCGGATCGGATACCCCGCACAAACCTTGACGTGCGTGGGCTTTTCGACGCCCGGCCCGCCGACGGCAACTATCCTCACGTTGCTCGGCAGCGAGGCCGTCATCGCCCTGTCGACCGCCAGCACGCCAGCGACACCCAGCGACCAGATGCTTCCATCTTTACTTCGCAGACCCAGGTGCCGGGCTATCAGAGCGGGGTTATCGAACGGATATTTCCGCGGGACGGTCACGACCTTCACGTAGGCGTACCCGCGAACGATGTCGTGAACCTTCCGGGCCAGGTCGCCATCGACGTCAGGCACGGCCAAGTATATCGGCTGGTACTCCAGCAGGCCCTGAATGTGCTCGAGCCCGCGGGTGAAACTGGTCAGTCGCTTGACCATCTGCACGTCGCCGCGAGCGGTGAAAGGCTCGAGGCTCATTGTGGTGACTATCACGGCCTGCGGGGCAGTCATGGGATCCGGCACGGAGCCGGCGAAGGCATCGCTGACGAACTGCCAGGCACCCAGGTCGACGAGCTTCTGCCTCACGGCCGCAGCAGGACCGGCCTGGGCGGCGGCGTGGTTGAGTTCGTCGCCCTTGTAGGGCTCTTCCTGCTCGTCGGCGATATCCCGGAGTATCAGGGCCGTCTTTGTAATCGTAACCCGGCCCGCCCGAGGCGCCAGCATTGGGACATTGTAATTATCGGGATCGACGGCGAGTATCTCGCCCGGTCTGACGGTCTGGCCGTCAGTGACGCGGACTTGTGAGAATCGCAGTCGCCGGCTGGCTAACGGCAGATGCAGGGCGTCGGGGTCCGGCAGGACGTCGACGCTGCCGCCAGGCCGGCCCGCCAGGGGAACGTTGTAACCACCTCGTAGCTTCATATCGATGTTTTCGCCTGCTTGTCCAAAGGTTGACCCATCACCTCCAGCAGGGACACAAAGTCCCTTGCCAGGAAGTCCTCAACGGCTCGTCGAGCGTCCGGCCAGGCATCAACAACCTCTACCGCCTCGCTGAACAATCGCTCAACGTGCTGACGGCTCAACTCGACACCATCCGGCGACATCTGCGGCAGCGTGAACTTGTCACGCTTCTTGTCCGTGCCAAGAGTCTTGCCGGCCTGCTTTTCGCTGCCCACAACATCCAGCAAATCGTCTGCAAGCTGGTAGGCCGTACCCAGGCAGTAGCCCGCTCGACAAAAAGCGGATGCCTGGTCCGAGTCGAGTTCGGCAGCAGCCTGGGCCGCAAACCCGAACAGCGCTCCGGTCTTGCCGCCAGCAAGGTCCAGGCAGGTCTCGACGTCAATCTGCTTGCCGCGATACATAATCTCCTGCTTGGCCTCGGTCACACAAACCTGCGTTATGCTACCCATAAACGCCGCCAGCAAGGATTGGTTCCGCACCTCCAGCAATAGATTCATCGCCTCGCATAGCAGAATGTCGCCGATCAACACAGCGCCGGAAGACGAGGTCCGCCGCCACAGTGTCGGCAAAGCCCTTCTGAGCATGGCGTTATCGATTACGTCGTCGTGGCACAGACTGGCTGTGTGAACCATCTCCACCGCTGCCGCCGCACGCTCGATAATATCTGAATTGCGCGAACCCGCCCCAGACAGCAAAAGTCTGCCCGCCAATCGGCTGCGAAGCATCTTGCCGCTGAGCAGGCCCTCACACTCGGTCGCGCCGGTCAGCGCAACAACCTCCCCCAGCCGCGAACTGATCCGAACGCGAACACGATCCAGGAAGCCGTCTAAATCTCGCTCTACTTGTGCCGCCAAAAAACAAGCTCCCGCACGGCCATGTGCCTTATTCCCTCGACCGTGCAGGCAAACGCCGCCAGGTCGGGCCGTCCATGGCCCAAAGGAAACTGCTTATCCTACCATACCAACGAGGCAAGAGAAGATATGATAGAGGAACAGCCGGTAAAAAAGCCACGGCTTTTCCGGTTAACAGTCCGTTTAGAAATGGGTCCGCCGGCAAGAGCGAGCAAGAATGTCGAGCATCAAGGAAGAAAACGCAGGCATTCGGGCGGCTCGCAGCAAGGACAGCTTTCTAAACGGGCTGTTAAGCCCCAGGGAGTGGACCTCGGGATGGTTATCTCTGGATAAAATAAAATCCCCTGCATAACCGTGAAACTGCTAAGGCCTGCCCTCGCGGCTCTGATCGGCCTCGATGCGTGCAGCCCGCAACTCCAGTTCACCGGCGAACTTCTCCGGCGGAAACTTCCTGCCGATGAACACGCCTTGTTCGATCTGGCGCCAGGTGCTCACGACGTGCAGCCTGCCCCGTCCGCGAAGAACCCGCAGTTGAGCGGCCAGCGACCGCATGTTCCGCGGCTTTTCTTTGTAATCTGGAATGAGGTATGCCGACATGCCGTTGTCGACGTATGCCTGGGCATCCGAGAGTTTGTCGCCTATTCCCATCGCCACGCCGGGGAACAGCCGCCGCAACGCCGACAACTTTGCCGACTTGAACTTGCCGCTGTCCAGCACATCCTTGATCTCGCTGACCAGCAGCGGACCCGACGGATAGCCGTTCTCAGCCAGCCAGGCCTTGGACTTGCGGCCCAGCAGGTCTGGACGGTGCGTCAGGTAGATCACGCCGTACCGCTTGGCGATGCGGCTGAGCACCTCGACGGAGTCTGCCATGGGCTCACCGCCTCCGACCATCACGAGCATGAAGCTGCTGTCGACAACGGTGTGGTCGAGATCGACGACGACCTGGGGGGCCTTCTTTTCTCGCGCCGCAACCAGAAGCTTCGAAGGCCCCACTGCCAGCATGTCTCGCATGGACTCGTTGGGAACGCCCACTATGCGGGCCTCGAAGCTGTAATTGCCTCGCGCGGGCGGCGTCCACTGCATCGCGGCGACGCCCTTGGCGTCGGTGGTGATTCGTCCTGCCACCCAGTCGCCGCGCGCGAACGCGACCGTTACGCCCGCGACGGGCGTCAGGTCCTTGGCGCTGCGAACCTGGGCGACGAGATCCACCGGCTGTCTCGGATAGGCCAGCGTGTCAAACGCGTAGAACAGCGTGCCCTTCTCCGCGTCCAGGAATACCTC
This sequence comes from uncultured Planctomycetaceae bacterium, assembly GCA_964564285.1. Taxonomy (GTDB): domain Bacteria; phylum Planctomycetota; class Phycisphaerae; order SM23-33; family SM23-33; genus JAUWQU01. Next base: position 26,172 of record CAZMBZ010000014.1, read on the forward strand.
GCCGGCGACCTGGCGAACGACATCGGCCCACCCTGAGCCTGAATTCCCCGCCCGCGCTGGGGCAGGAGAGATTGTCGGATTTACACTTGCCGATGCCACAGGCCCGGCTGGCGGGGCTGGACTGACCACATGCGCCGGAGCGGCAGGCGGAGCGGGGCTGTCCGAATACCTCGCCGCGGGATCGCCTTTCCCGGCCGGCTTGTATGCATTGAAGTCGAACTTATAGCACCCGCCCGCGACGAGTATTCCCGCCGCAACCAGCACCAGTATCGAGATATATAGCGTTCTCACGGCCTGTCTCTCCCGCGTTTGACCTAGTGTATTGTAAGCGTATCAGGCCCGGATTGCCAAGGCCCGGGCAAATGGGTTGAGCATGCAAGGCCGTTTGACGCTGGCTATCGACGGGCGAGCAAGGTGCGGGCGCACAAGGAAGGGCTGGTCAGTTGGAGCCGGCCACGCGACCGATTTTCACTTGGGCCATGCGGCCCCAAGCCGGTATGCTCTGGGGAATGTCTGGATATCAGTGCAACTCGATCGACGGCAAGGCGCGCCTGGGCAGACTTCCAACGCCCCGCGGCGAGGTCGAGACACCACCCCATCCATACCAGCACGCTGGAAGGGATCAACAACACGATCAAGGTTATCAAGCACACGACGTATCGCTACCATAATGAACGCGACTTCTCAATCATGGTCAAGCAGGCATTTGACTCGAATAGTGGCAACTGATCTGGACAAGGACCCTAACATGACACATATATCACTATTGAAGACGTCTATAAGCATTGGCATGGCATCCTCGCTGGCTTATCAGATCCGGGTATTGATCACGCTGGGAATAATATTATCGTTAACAGCGTGTGCGCCACTGCAGGATACCACTCCTCCGGCCCACTTTGAACTCCTTGTCCCCGAGAACAACGCTACGACGTATGCTACGACCTATGGCCACACGCCGCTATTGGCCTGGCGGGAGAGTTCTGATAGTCAATCTGACATTGACCACTACGAAATTTGGGTGGATGGGGCGAATGTTGATAACATTCCTGCTGGGACCTGCGGCCATTTGCCTGGTGGACGTTACGATAATTATGAGCCCTTCAGGCCCTTTGGGTTCCTGGCTGCCGAAAAAGTCTATTACTATACCCCCTTGGTTTCGAAGCTCCCTGCGGGGTCTCACCAATGGTACGTTAACGCTGTGGATCGAAATGGCAACACACGCCAGTCCACTAACATATGTAACTTCCAAGTGGAGGATTTTGGCACTACCAAGGTCTTTGTCAGCCACTTAGGATATCTTTCCAACGAGAATAACAGGGTTGTGGTTGATGGAAGTGTTGGAGCGTCTTCGTTTGATGTACTTGACTTGCGTGGTAAGGTCGTGTTTTCGGGAGCATTGAACAGCGGTGGTGACGCTTTCGGAACTTATCTGGTCGGGGACTTCACCGGGCTTCAACATTCGGGGACTTATAGGATTAAAGCGGGGGCCGCATATTCCATGTGGTTCCCGATCGGGATCGAGGCGAAACTTAACTATGAGGCGTTTCTTCGGAAATACCGTAATGCTTACCGTAGGAAGAGGTGTGGCGACACGACGGTAAACTGGGGTGGAAAGCCCTGTCACCTTGAGGATGCCAGGATGGACAGTGGTAAACGCCATGGTATTGTTGGAGCATGGCATGCGAGTTCTGATGTTAGAAAGATAATGCGCATCATACAACCAGCTCTTTACGGTCTTGTTGAGATGAAGAGGATTCTCAACCCGGCTTGGGATACCGGCGATTACAGCATTCTTGATGAGATCAAATGGGGAAATCAATACATCCATGAGATGCAGCTTGATAATGGAGCTCTTGTGCAGCATTACTACCTCTGGTGTGGCGCAACGGATTGGGGCGAGAGCATAAATCGATATACGAACAACGTACTTGGGGATTCGGATGACAGGCTCCTTCCCGAGAGCACATTATCCATTGACATGGTATCTCAAAGCAGGTTCATCAAGAATCAAACCACGATATACCGCCTATATAAAGATACGGATCCAGAGTATGCCGACAAGTGCCTGAAGGCTGCTGTCAGGTGCTACAACTACTTCACGAAGACATGGCCGGTTGTAACCGACTATGAAACCACGTTTAATGCCAGACCCCACATGGAAGAGGTAACGGATCTTATGCCTCTCGCTTATGGCATCAGAGCGAACTTATACATGTATTTGGCTACGGATACTCCTGAGTATAAGACTCGGGCCGTCGATCTGGCCGACAAGCTCATGGCGTTACAGGAGACGGATTATATTGAGGGGCAGACTGAGGTAAAAGGATTCTTTTATGGGCAGGCTGATAAAGAGAAGATTTGTTGTAGTTTTCGGGCACATGGCGGGCTTGACGGTGCGCCGGGGGGAGTTATCGTTTTAGCTGATTTGTGTGATGCCCTTCCAGCTCACCCAAACTGTCCTCAATGGAAGGAAAGCCTCCGGTCCTATCTGGAGGACTACCTTCTTCCTATATCTCGCAAAAACGCTTTTGGTATTGTGCCAGCTTACCTTTCCCGGACTGCTCTCAATGGCGGAAAGCATATTGGCGGGCTGTACTACCAATACTTGGCCAGCCAACGTGGGTCGAACAAGTGTCTGGCGCGAAAAGCCATATTGTTGGCAAGAGGAGCCAGGATACTTGTAAATCCCAAGCTTCGAGATGCAGCGTGGAGACAGATTGACTGGATATTGGGAAATAACCCCCTTAATGCCAGCACTGTATATGGTGTGGGTGAGGGGCAACCAAGATTGTATAAAGCACGGCTTGCTCCCCGTAGTGATGGCATGGTGGTTCAGGGCATCGGTGGGGGTTCTAAAGATATGCCATTCATACGGCAAGGTCACTGGCATCATTGTGAAATGGAGCTACACAACACAGCTTGGTTTGCACGAGCGGTCTTCGAGCTACTGTCTACAACAGGAGATCAGACCCCCACTCGACCCGCCCAGCCGCACCATCCGGCGCCTTGACCGAGAATCAGATTCCTGTCAGTTACTGACAATTCCAGAACAGGCTCACCTGCCGTCACGGTCCAAGGTTGATCGAAATTCCCGGAATGTCCAGGAGGGCGAGAGAATAGCATAGCGATCCCGGATATCAAGCCGGTATGCTCTGGGGCATGTTTGGATATCAGTGCAACGCGACCGATGGCAAGGCTCGCCTGGGCAGGCTAGGAACGCCCCACGGCGAGGTGGAGACGCCCGTATTCATGCCAGTAGGCACTGCCGGCAGCGTCAAGGGGGTCACGCCCGACCAGCTCAGCAAGGCCGGGGCACAGATGATCCTGGGCAATACGTATCACCTCATGCTCCGGCCTGGCGCTCAGACCGTCGCCAAATTGGGCGGTCTGCACTGCGTAATGGCATGGAACGGGCCGATCCTGACCGACAGCGGGGGCTACCAGGTTTTTTCGCTCGCCCATCTGCGGAAACTCTCTGCCGACGGGGTGACGTTTCGATCGCACATCGACGGGTCGAAGGCGGAACTGACTCCTGCCAAAGCAATTGGCGTGCAGCGATTGCTGGGCGCGGATGTTATCATGCAACTCGACGAATGCCCGCCGGGCCTGGCCGACCGCGATACGGTCGCCGCCGCCGTCGAGCGATCCGCCCAATGGGCAAAGCTCTGCCGCGATGCCTGGCTCGAACCGCTGACCACAAAAACGCGACACTCCCCCTGCAAGCCGTGCCATAGCGATCAGGGGGCCTACCAGGCCCTGTTCGGCATACAACAGGGCGGCGTGCATGCGGACCTGCGAGCGGCAAGCGCCGCGGCGCTGGTCGAACTGGACCTGCCCGGCTACGCCGTCGGTGGCGTAAGTGTCGGCGAGGGCCACGAGGCTCTCTGCGACGTGCTCGAAGCGACCGACGACCAGTTTCCGCATGATCGGCCTCGCTACCTCATGGGCGTCGGCGAGCCGCGGGATATAATCGCCGCCGTCGAGCGCGGCATCGACATGTTCGACTGCGTCTTGCCCACACGCAACGGGCGAAACGGACAGGCGTTCACCTGGCATGGCCGGGTCAGGCTGCGAAACGCCCGTCACACCGAAGACCCCACACCGATCGACGAAACATGCGACTGCTACACCTGCCGAAACTACTCTCGAGGCGTGCTGAGGCACCTTTTTATGGCCAAGGAAATGGTCGGGCCAACGCTGGTTACGATCCACAACCTCCACTTCTTCAGCACGCTGATGCTCGCCATCCGCCGCGCCATCTCGGCCGGGACTCTCCAGGCCGAAGCCAAGGGCTGGCTGACGGGGATTTACGACAACGACGATACCAGCGAACCGGAATCAGGGTTAGACCAATAGCGTCCGGTGGCCTGACGCCGGGCCAATCATTGTCCGCACCCGTCTTGATCTTGATGGAGATTTCGTTATGCGAAAGAGCAGATGTCCCTTGAGTTGTTCGGCATGTAACGGCCTGAGCCGCCGCGAGTTCATTGTGGGCGCCTCTGCCGCCGCGGGAGCCATTATCGCCGGCTGCGCCGATTCAATGGATGTCGGCGCGATGACCGAGCGAATCACCCCTGCCGGCCAGGCCAGGAAATGCAGGCCGACGGTTCGGGCATGCTTCGTTCGCCGCAAGGAAGATTACGGCATGCGATGGCCTGGCGCCGTGTACGATGGCGAGGCGGCACGGACGATGTACACCAGGCAGATCATCGCGGCCACGAAAAAACTCGGCATGGAACTCGACCTTCGCCCCAAGCCGATCTTCAGCCCCGCCGAGGCCGACGCGTGGGTGGCTGAGTCCGTTGCCGCAAAGCCCGACGGCCTGCTCGTGGTCCTGCTGGACCGCCAACAACACGCCTGGCCCACGGCCAACAAGGCCATCGACAGCAAGATGCCGACGGTGATCTTCTCGCCGGTCGGCTCGTCGTTCACGACCAACACAGCCGGGCCATCGCGAAAACCCGGATGCTTCATCTGCTCGACAAACGACTTCTCGCAGGTCCAGTACGGGCTGAAGATGCTGCACACCGGCGCCAAACTACGGGCGACACGGTGCCTGGTGATACGGGGCAACAAGCGATCAGACAGCGTCCTGCCGCACCTGGGCATCAGCCTGCGGTACATACCGGCGAGCGATTTCCTCGACGAGTACAAACGCACGCCGGAGACCGACGAAATTCTCACGATGGCTGACCAATACATTCGCCGCGCCCGCAGCCAGCGAGGCCCGACACGCCAAGACGTCATCAACGGTATCAAGAGCTACGCCGTCGCAGGCGCACTACTCAAACGCGAGCAGGCCGACGCCATCACCATGGACTGCCTCGGGGCACTCGGAAACACCAAGGTCAGCCTGCCCTGCATCGCCTGGTCACGAATGAATGATGACGGCATCCCGGCCGCTTGCGAAGCCGACCTCGGCGCCGTCGCCACCCATGCCCTCGTCCAGTACCTCTTCGACCGCCCGGGCTTCCAGCAGGACCCGGTGGCAGAAACGGCCCGAGGTGCCATCATCGGCGCACACTGCTCGTGCGCGACAAGGCTCAAAGGCTTCGACAAACCGCCAGAACCGTTCGACATCATCCACCACCACGGCAACCGCGACGCCGTGCCGCGAACTATCTGGCGCCCCGGCCAGCGGATCACGTGCGCGGACGTCCTGCCCGGAACGGCGACCAGGCCAACCAAACTGCTCATATCGGCGGGCGAGGTGCTCGAAAACGTATCGGTCCCCCCCGCCGGAGGATGCGTGGTGTCCGTGATGGCCCGCTTCGACAACGTCAAGGACGTGCTGGCCTTCCCCGGTTTCCACCAGCTATTCTTCTACGGCGACTACAAAGATCAACTCGCCCAGTACTGCCACCTGTTCAATCTCGAACCGGTAATCGTCTGACGATTTCTCTGGTTACGGCAATCCGCGAAAATCCACCAGCGCCGGCCCGCAAGGCGAATCGGTTCGGTTTGTGATTGACCTTACATGGGTGTATGGCGCACAATGCCCGGCCGGATATCTGATACCCATCCGGCATAAGAAAGGATATACCCATGCGATATCGTGGATTGATGACAGTTTGCGTTTTGACGTTCGGACTGGTTGCGGTGCTGGCCGTTTCGGCTGGAGCACAGACGACCCAGCCTGCCGCCGCCCCGGCCGGACCGGATTTGGTGCCGCTACCGACCGACAATACCACGCCCGCGGCGCCGGCCGTCGGCACATCCGACAATGCAGCTTCGGCCGGCGATCCCAACGCAACGACCGCCCCCGCCACCCAGAAAAAACCACCGCAGCAGGGGCCGGACTTGTGGCTGTTCGGAATCCTTCTGGGCGGCGTGGTGCTGATGTGGCTATGGATGGGACGAGGCCGGCGCAAGCAGCAAGCCCAGCGCAAGGAAATGATCGCCAACCTTAAGAAGGGCGACAAGATCACCACTATTGGCGGGATCATCGGCACGGTCATCGAGGCCAAGCCCACTGAAATCACCGTCAAGGTCGATGAGACCAACAACGTCCGCATGAAGTTCACCCGCGGGGCCATCCACGGCGTCGGCGCCGATGCCAAGGCCTCCATGGACAACGACAAGAAGTAAACCGAGAACCAAAGAGGTATCCCGCTATGGGAATCACCAACGCTCGCCGAGTATGCGTTGCTCTGTTGGCTGTGGTATTCTGTGCGTCGTTGTGCCTGGCCGGGCCGAGCAAGTCGGTCAGGCCCAGTCGGGACTCATGGCAGCAACCCGACCGCGTCGTGGGAGATCTGAACATCCAGACCGGCACCAGCGTGGCCGACATCGGATGCGGCAGAGGGTACTTCACCTTCCGCTTGGCAAAGGCGGTCGGTGATACCAGCAAAGTCTACGCGACAGAGATCAGCGAAAGAGCCCTCAAAGCCGTAGCCGACCGCGTGGCCAGGGACAAGATCACCAACGTAGTGCCCATCCGATCGGACCCGACAGACACCAAGCTAAAGGCCGAAAGCCTCGACACGGCCTTCATCTGCAACGTCCTGCATCACGTCCCCGCCCAGGCCAGACCGGCGCTGGTCAAGGACATCGCAAAAGCTATCAAGCCCGGCGGGGCCTTCTTCATCGTGGATTGGCGCGTGGATGCGAAGGTCAAGTACGACCTGAACAGACGCATCCCCAAGGCAGACCTGATCAAACTTGCCAAGGACGCCGGACTCGAACTCGACGCCGAGTTCTTCTACCTGACCCACCAGGTCTTCCTGCGATTCAACAAACCCGCCGCCAAATCCTAGCCGACCGTTTGGCTGATTGCCCCGGCCTCGCGATTAGCCCGCATATTTCATACTAAAAGCAGAGTTATAAATAGACAATGGCCTAACTATTTGGCATATAAGGAGTTATCTACATTCCTAACGCCAAACAGAAAAACCATCGTCATGACAGAGTGTAACCGCCAACCCATGCTGTTTTCCTGTGTCGGGTCAAAGAAGATCGTGGCTGATTTTGATGGCGGAGACATCACCAGCAACGGAGGCCTGCCGCTGTTGCGGGAGGTGGATCGCAAGATCGGCCTGATCGACGCACTCGATGCCACCATATACGACCCGCGCTGCCCATGGCTCGTCGAGCACGATCAGCGTACCATCCTGGCCCAGCGAGTATTGGCCATCGCCGCCGGATACGAGGACCTCAACGACCACCAGACCCTGCGGAACGACACGCTCTTGCAGACCCTCATCGAACGCAAACTCAAGGCCGGCCAGAAGGAAGGCGACCCGCTGTCCAACCCGCCGACGCTTTGCAGGCTGGAGAATCGCACCACGCGGGCCGACCTGGTCAGGCTCGCCAAGGTGCTGGTCGAAACGTTCATCGCCTCAAGCGTCTGGCCCAGACCGTAGTGCAGCCAACTCGTCAGCCCGACGGCGCGGTGGCCGATGGTCGCCTTGACCATGGCATCGGGCACGACCGGCTCGACGTACTTCTTGCACGCCGGGCAGTAGTCGCGGTGAATGGTGTGCTCGGTGACGACGGCGCGGAGGTCCTTGAGGAAATCCTCGATGGTCCTCGTGCGTGTGCGGCTGCACCGCTGAAGCTGCCCGCCGCAGCATGGGCAGCGTTCGAGACGATGCTCCTTCCGCTCGTCGATTCGTTGGGGCGTCGGCCTGCGTGCCGGAGCGTGTCCGGGCTTTGCGCCTGGCTTACCCTTTCGCTTAGGAGCGGGCGGCTTTGTGTAGATGGGCCGCTGGCCGGAGGGCGTGGCCGGGTCGATCTTCGG
>CAZMBZ010000015.1:0-33431 GCA_964564285.1 uncultured Planctomycetaceae bacterium
CTTACCAGGGCGGAAGCGACTGACGGGGTGCTGGTCTTTGACGTAAAAGATGACGAACAGTCGCCCGAGAAGCAGGTGAAGATATCCATCCCCGTGCTTGGCAGCTATGGCGAGACCTGGCCGCTGAACAGCGCAAAATCGAAACAAATTATTCACGATGCGGCGGAGTTCTATTCGACGGACCAGAACTTCAAAAAGAATTTCTTCGCCAAAAAAGAAATGGGCGGGGCGCTGGCCTGTCTGTTCCTGCTTTCGACAGGCGAGGATAAGTATCTGCCCTGCGTGAAAGAGTATTTCGGACAGTTCCTGCCTGATGTTTCGAAGATCGGCCATCACACTTGGTACAACGGCTATAACGGCATAGCGTGTGCGGAGTACTATCTGCGCACCGGCGACAAGTCGGTGCTGCCGATTCTGCAGTACTACTGCGACGATGCAAAACTGCGTCAGAGTTACGGCTGTGGCTGGGGGCACTGGGGTTTGACGCCGGGGCCCGGCTACGTGGCTGGCGGACTGATGAACCCTGCCGGGGCGCAGGTCTTGACTACATTGCTGCTGGCCAAGGAGTGCGGCCTGAATGTTGATGAGAAGACGCTGCTTGGTTCGTTGCGTTTCTTCTACCACTTCTCCGGCAAAGGCACGGTTCCCTACGGCGACCATCGAGGCGAAGGCGGCCTGGGCTCGAACGGCAAGGACGGGATGATCGCGGCCTCCATGCAGATCGCCTCCGGCGCCAGTGGAGACACGACCCTTTACCGCCAGGCCAACAAGCTTCTCGGTATGTCGATGATTCAGAGTTACCCGGTGATGGTCCGAGGTCACGGCGACGATGGCAGGGGCGACGCCATATGGCGTGGAATTGCCTCTTCGTACGTTATGGACGTCAAGCCGGATGTGTACCATAAGGCGATGAATCGCCTGGCGTGGTATTACGATCTGAGCCGCCGCCCATCGGGCGGTTTCGGCATGGCGGCATGCCATGGATTTGACGAGCCCGGCTCCGGCGCAGGCGTGGCCCTGGCTTACACGGCGCCACTGAAGACGTTGCGCATCACCGGCGCGCCGCGGTCGAAGTACGCCAAGGATTTCTCCCTTCCCGAACAACCTTGGGGCCGTAAGGCGGATGCGGCATTCCTGTCCATCGAAAAGAATCCCAAGTATGACACGTATGGCCAGGCCGAGCCGATACACATTCCCTACTTCAAGTTCGGCAGTGCATACGCCAAACCGGCAGTGAATCTGATGGAGGTTCCGAAGAAGGAAATCATCAAGAACGTCTATCATGATTCCTACATGATTCGGGCTCAGGCGGCCAAGGCCTTGCGGAAGGTCGGCGCATTCGGCGAGTTGGAAAAGATGCTCGACGATCCGGATCCGCGAGTTCGCAGGGCGGCGTTGGATGGCATTATCGATTACAGGTATTGGTTCGCGATGGGGAAAGAGCCTATTGCCCAGAAAGACCTTTCTCCGAAGATGATTGCCTCGCTCGAGAGGATGCTGGCTGACCCGAAGGAGTCGTTGTGGGTGGTCGATGGGGCCTTGATGGCGATCAGTCTCGCCCCGGCAGAGACGATCAACAAGAACCTCGCGGTCATCATGCCTCGGCTGACCCATGAGGATTGGTGGCTTCGGGAGTCGGCCTTCACGGCGCTGTTCGGCATGCATGGCAATGGCGAGTTGTTTGGGAAGGTTCTGCCCGCCATGCTGGAAATGGTCACCAGGGAATACCACACCATGCCCCGCCAAAGGTGCCTGAGCAAGTTGGGGCGCCTTCTGAATGGCAAGACGCTGACGAGCCCGATCGGCAAAGAGACTCTTGCGGGATTGATGCGAGCGGTTGAGAAGACCGAGATCAGGCCAGACCGCGGCATTTACAACATTTCCGCTGAAGGCGCCTATAACACCAAGGCAACGATTGCAGTCTATCTGAGAAAGGCGCCCGAAACCGGATTGAAGACGGCGCAGATGATGCGAAGGCGACTGGCTGACATATCGGCGGAGGATATTGTCAGCTTGATTGGCAGCCCCTCGTCCAATCGCGAAGGAAAGGCTTTTGGTCTTTATTCCACGCTGAAAGTATTGAAACCGGATCAGCGAAAACAGTTGGCTGACATTTTGTACAATGACTATAGGCCGGAGCTGATAAAGCGGCTGAAGAAGGTGACTGACAAGCGTGAAATAGTTCTGGATACGATTGTCGACTTGCTGAACCTCAGGCACCCCGATGTGGGCTGGCGAGTGCTGGGCAAAGAGCAACTTGCGGATCGGGTATGGCGATACATGTCGTTTGCCCCGTCGTCGAAGGATTCACTGCATCCGCGAGAGAAGAAGCGTTTCCGCGATGTGGCCCTGCCGAAGGGGCTGGAGAAGTGGTACGCGCCTGACTTTGACGACAGCACATGGAAGACTGGCAAGGCTCCGATTGGCGTTGGTGTATGGAAGGGACGCGATGGGAAGATATTCCCGAACCGCAGCAACTGGGGCGATGGCGAGTTCATGGTGATGCGCACGACCTTTGAGCTCAAGGACACTGATTGCGATTATGTGCGGATCAGCGCCTTGATGAAGCAGGGGTATCGCATTTACCTCAATGGCCATGCGATTCATACCTATGTCTGGTGGAAGAATCCGCCGCACTACAGGAAGGTCCCGCTCGGCCCCGCGCAAACCCGACACCTCAAGAAGGGCGTCAATGTGCTGGCGGTCTATTGCAATGTCGAATACGTCAAGGGTGAAGCGCTCGGTCAGGCTGACGTGTTCCTTGAAGGTTTGAAGGAGGAAGACCTCAAGAAGTAGCGCCGGCAGGCTCAAGAGAGCAACAATCAGCCACGCAGGCCAGCAGCAGCATCGTCGGCGCCTATGGATTCCGGTAATTCTAACCGATTCCCGGCCAGGGGTGCCATGGATGGTCGGCCCGATCAAGAAGGCCGATGGCTTTGCAGTGGTTTGACTTCTTTGGCAGGCCGGGCTATTTTGAGAGTTCATTGTTATCCGTCGGCGCATTCCTGCATGCCGGCCTGTGCTGATTTGGACGATCTTTGTTTTGTGCAGTTATTGAAAGGGATATACAGATGGCGAATCTTTCATTGGCGGAGCGGTTGGCGGTTTGCAGTTGGTCGCTGCATCCGAAGAATCCTGCGGACCTGATCGCCCAGCTTGGGCAGTTGGGCATGGACAAGATTCAACTGGCCTTGAACCCGCTGGCGAGCGGGGGCGACTGGGCAGGCGCTGGCGAGGCCCTGGCGGCGGCTGGCATCAAGCCGGTATCGGGCATGTTCGGCACGGCGGGCGAGGACTACTCCACGCTGGAGAGCATCCGCAAGACCGGCGGGATCGTGCCCGATGCGACGTGGGATGAAAACTGGCGGAGCATACAGCAGTGCGCGGAGGTGGCGGGCAGTCTCGGCCAGAAGGTCGTGTCTTTCCATGCGGGCTTCTTGCCTGAGGACGCCGCCGATCCATCCTACGAGAAACTTATCGCTCGGCTGGAGCAGATCGCCGACCTGTTCGCGGGCAAGGGGATAGACCTGGCTTTCGAGACCGGCCAGGAGGACGCAGCCACGCTCAAGAGCTTCCTCGACCGCCTTGCCAAGCCGAACGTGGGCGTGAACTTCGACCCGGCCAACATGATCCTGTACGGCAAGGGCGATCCCGTCGCGGCCGTCAAGGTGCTGATGCCTTACGTCAAGCAGGTTCACATCAAGGACGCCGCTGCCAGCAAGACGCCCGGTGAGTGGGGCGCGGAAGTTCCCGTTGGCACGGGCGAGGTGGACTGGTTGGCATTCTTCGCGGCCCTGACTGCGGGCGGATTCGCCGGTTACCTGGCCATCGAGCGCGAGGCCGGCGAGCAGCGGATTCCGGACATAACACAGGCTAAGAACTTCGTTCTCGAAACGATCGGGAAGGTGAACTGAGATGATTCGCGTTGGCATAATCGGGCTGGGCATGATGGGCGGGATGCACTACCGCGCGTGGCAGGAGATCGAGGGCGCGGAGGTTGTCGCCGTCGCCGATGCCGACCCCAAGCGGGCGGCGGGGGACCTAAGCACTGGCTGGAGCAACCTGCCGGGCGCCGCCAAACAACTGGACATGACCCGGATCACCGGCACGACGGATGCTCGCGAACTCATCGCGATGGAGAACGTGGACTTGGTGGATGTCTGCGTGCCGACTCCATATCACGCCGAACTTGCCATCGCCGCGTTGGAGGCTGGCAAGCATTGCATCTGCGAGAAGCCGCTGGCCCGCACGGCCGAGCAGGCAAGGCAGATCGCCGCGGCGGCAGAGAAGTCAGAAGGATTCTGCCTGCCGGGCATGTGCATCAGGTTCTGGCCGGAGTGGGCGTGGCTTGCCCGCATGATCGAACGGGGTAGCTACGGCAAGGTGCTGGATGCGACGTTCCGGCGGGTCGGCCCGGTGCCGCCCGGATGGTTCGGCGACGGCAAGCTTTCCGGCGGGGCGATACTCGACCTGCACCTGCACGACACGGACTTCGTGAAGTTCGCCTTCGGCAAGCCCGGGGCCGTGCATAGCTTCGGCCGGGTCGGCAAGACCGGCTGCATCGACCAACTTGTCACGCATTACATTTACGAAGACGATGGCCCGATCGTTACGGCCGAGGGCAGTTGGGCCATGACGGACCCCTTCCCGTTCCGCATGGACTACACGGTGAACTTCGAGCGTGCCACGGCCGAGTACGTCATGCTTCGCGAAGAGCCGCTGGTGATTTACGAAAAGGGCAAGGCCACACCGCACGCCTGCGATGGCGCCGACGGCTACCACAATGAGTTGGCGTACATGGCCCAGTGTATCGCATCCGGCAAGGCTCCGAGCGTCATCACCCCCGCCGACGCGGCCGAGAGCATCGAGATAGTCGAGTCCGAGGCCGAGAGCGTCCGCACCGGCCTGCGAGTAAAAGTGTAAGGCCACCTCGCGACAGACCGGCGGCGGCGAGCATTGCGATAAGTGAAGGGAGAAGTGTCATGACCGCACAACCTCCCGAGCCCCCGGTTTGGGCTCAACAGCCGCAGTACAACCAGCAGCAGTACCCACCGCCGCAATACTGGCCCGGGTACTCGCCGCCCAATCGCGACAAGGAGCACCTCAAGCTGCTGTCGGTTTTCCACTACGTGCTTGGCGGGCTGACGGGTCTGATGGGATGTATGCCGTTCATGCACGTGGCGATGGGTGTTGCCATCATTACGGGCAAGCTGTCATCCCCGGACGGTGACGGCTTGCCGCTTTTGTTCGGGTGGATATTCGTCATCATGGGCGCCATTGCGATCATCGGCTTTTGGACGGTCGCGATTCTCTTTCTCGTCGCGGCAGGGCGATTGAAGAAGAGGCGATCCTGGACCTTCTGCTTCGTCGTGGCCTGCGTGAGCTGCCTGATCGTGCCCCACGGCACTGTTCTGGGTGTATTCACGATCATCGTCCTGATCCGCGACAGCGTAAAAGCGTCCTTCGCGAAGGCTCAAGCTGGCTGAGGGCAGGGGCCTGATGTTCGCAGGACGCTGCGATTCAGGGAATTCGCAATCCGCAATTGTCCCGGGTGAAGCCCGCGCGTCAGTCCTCTAGAGCCGCTCGACCCAGACGTAGTATGCGCCGAAGATTCCGCCCTGCTCGTTGGTCATCCAGCTTTGCAGCATGGCTGGGCCTGCCTTTAGATTCACGTCGAAGGTCGTGATCTCGTCGGTGAGTTTGATGTCCTTTTCGACCTCGACGCTGCCGATCTTGAGTTTCGCATGAGTGCAGCGGGCGGCCTGCTTGAGGTGCTTGGGCCAGCGGCAGAGTTCCACTCGATACTTGCCGTCGCAAACGACTTGCACGGCCCAGGGCGCGCTGGCCAGTTGGCCTCTCTGGACGTGTATCTGGTGCCAGGGAGTGTTGCGGTTATTCTCCGTGAGCCAGTCGTGGCTGTTGAGCATGGTGGGGTTCTGCTTGTCGCTGCCCAGGCCGATTCGAACGTACTGATCGAACGTGGGCTTGAGGCTGTACCACCACTTGTCGTAAGCGGCTGAGAGTTCCTTCATGACGGCGGGATGCTCTGCCGAGATGTCCTTTTTCTGGCTGGGGTCGGCCTTGATGTCGTAAAGCTCCTTGCCGTTGACCAGCCGCCATTGCTGCGTCATTACGGCCGTCTGCCGCCACTTGACCGGATGGGCAATCCGCTGGGAATGCACGAACAGGGTGCGGTCCCGCAGGCAGTCGCGGTCGCCGTAGAGCATGGCTTTGAGCGACACGCCGTCGGACGCGGGTCCATCGGGGCGTTTCAGGTTGCACAGGTCGACCAGCGTTGGCTGGACGTCAACATGGGCGCACAACTGGTCGGCGTCCTTGCCGGTGTCGAGCTTGCCCGCGGGCCAGTGCAGGAAGAGCGGCACGCGGTGCCCGCCATCGTACATCGAGCCCTTCCTGCCGCGCATGGCGGCATTGAAGCCTGCCCACTGCCCGGCTTTCGCCTTGCGGGCGACGCCGTTGGCCGTGCCGTTGTCGGTCATGAAAATGAAGATCGTGTCCTCGGCCAGGCCAAGCTCGCCCAGACGCTTTCGCAGAGCGCCGAGATTCTCGTCGATGTTCTCGATCATGCCGTAGAACTTCGACATGGGCTCCGGAACGCCCTTGTCGAGGTACGGCTGGGCGTACTTTGGGTCCACGTACAGCGGGCTGTGGGGGGCGTTGGTGGACAGGTAAACGAAGAACGGGCGGGCCTTGTTGCGTTCGATGAACTTCGTCGCTTCGGCAAACCAGACGTCCGTGCAGTAGCCCTTGAATTGCTCGGGTTTGGAGTTTCGCCAGTAGACGTCGTCGAAATAATCGTTGCCCCACCAGTCCGGTCCGTTGCCTACGCCGCCTCCGCCATGGCGCACCGTGTAGTCGAACCCCTGGTCCTCCGGGCGCAGCGGCCAGTTCTCTCCGAGGTGCCACTTGCCGAACATTCCGGTCGCGTATCCGTTGGCCTTGAATGCCTCGCCCAGGGTCACCTCGCCGGGGTCCAAGAGCGACCGGCCCATAATCGTGTGCCACACACCCGTGCGATTCGAATACCGTCCAGACATCAGGGCCGAACGAGTCGGCGAGCAGGTCGGATCGACGTGGAAGTCCGTCAGCCGCACGCTTTGGGAGTAGAGCTTGTCCATGTTCGGCGTGCGGATCATCGTATTGCCCAGAGCCCCCACGTCGCCGTAGCCCTGGTCGTCGGTTATCACAAGCACCACGTTGGGCTTCTTCGTGCTCCCGGCCGCGGCGGCGCCAAGGCCGCCGGGGATCGTCAAAGCCGCCGCCGCAACCCCGGCCGAGCGGAGAAAGTCCCGTCGATTCATCTTCATCATGTGACGCCTGCCTTTCCTGACCGATGTTTCATCGCAATCGCATTGGCCGCTGCAGCCTCGATCTTGACTTATTGTTTAACGCCCTCTGTGCCCATGTGTGCCGCGAAAGTAATCCAGGTCAAGGGTTTTCGCAGATCTGCTCCCAAAGGAATGGGCCACCATGCCGTCGGCGATTCGCCGGCCGGGGTTAGCGCAATGAAGGGGCGAGAGCCGCACAGAACGCTTGCCGTGTTGGTCATGTTGAGAGGAGGCATCTCTCGGAGCAGGTTGACTCTAAACACGTACACACTGTGCGGGCATCTCGCCCTTGTTCGATCTTACGCAGCCGGGCCGGCCCGGGTGCCACAGCCGGCCCGGTAACGAATCTTAATCGATCAATCGCGGGACTTCACCGCCTGCTGCGCCCCTTAGACTGCGCTGAGGACCTGCGGCTGCGCTGAGGTCCTTCAGCGATGCTTCAACCCCGAGGCAAGCCCTGCCTGCCGGCAGGCAGGGCGGGATTTCAGCCCCGAAGCGAGTTCGGGATTTCAGCTTCGCCTTCGGTGGCGCTTCAACTTCGGCGTCCGTCTTCCGTCTTCCGTCTTCGCTTCGCTACGTCGTGACAAGTCGCCTGCCCTTCGACTGCGCTCAGGACCTTCGGCGCTTCAGCAAAGCAGGAAGGCCTGCGGCCAGCATTATCAGGAGCGTGGCGGGCTCGGGGATGGGGTTGGCGTTGGCGGCGTTTTGCTCGCGGAATCTGTCCTGCAGAATCTGCAGGTCGTCCCAGTCGACGTCGTTGTCCAAGTCGAAATCGCCCTCGGTAGCGCCGGCGCTGGTGGCCTGGCCCATGTGGGTCTTCAGGGCGATGTAGTCGGTCACATCAACGTCCAGATTGGGAACGATCGCGAAGCCGTAATCCACACTAGTTGCATAAGTCGACCCGTTGCCCTCGGCGATGACCGCTGTATCACCAAGGGTAACCGTAGCGGATCCTAAAGAAGCTTCCATAGCAGTAAACCCATCAAATGAGGCCGTATACCCGCTGGGCGCGCCCGTCATATCGAGGTTCTCGATTGACCATGTCAACGTCTCGTCACCTTCAATACGATTGTTGGTGTCGTTGGGAGGAGTGACCACGGCGTAATTGTTCTTGGACCACACGCCGCTTCCATCATTGGCTGTCACTCTGAGGTCCCAAGAGAGACCAATTCCGGTCGCTCCTTCTACAGTCAGGCCCGTTAGCGACTGTTGGTAAATGCCTGTGTTCATGATGGCAACGCCTGCGTCTGTCGGAAATGGGCTTGTTCCAAAGTCGTACGTGCCCTGGCTTGCAACGTTGTAATCACCTTGGGTCGCTCGGTATGGTTGTCCTTTGGTAATTGTGATGATGGCAGCGTCTAGAGTAGCACCGAACGCCACTACGGCGATTGCTACGACGGCGAGGGGCAAAAAAGTCCTGTTTGTTGTAGACATAATCTTTCTCCTGTAAAAACTTTCGGAGTTACTGATAGGAAATTTGATTCCGCGTGACGGTGCGTGGGTGGTCCCTTCGACAGGGCTCCCTTCGGCTACGCTCAGGATCTGCGACAGGACAAGCCCTTCGACTTCGCTCAGGACAAGCCGGGGGTGAGGGTGAGGGGTTTTTCGAGTCCGAGAGGCCGGAGCGTTCGACGCTCGCTTGATCCTCTGCATGAGTGTCTCTCAGCACCTGAAACATCCATTTGCCTCATCTCGCGAAATCGTTGCCGCCCGTGGAACAACCCTGAGCCGTGAGCCGAATAGAGCTAATTGTAAATTGTAACCGTTTGGGCGAAGCCTCCGACCCGTCTTCGTCCTACGGACTACGCCGCGGCAAGACCCGTCTTCAGTCTTGCGACTTCCGTCTTCCGTCTTCGCTACGCTACGTCGCGACAAGCCGTCCTGGCGTCTTCGCTGCGCTACGTCGTGACAAGTCGCTTCAGCTTCGACCTGACAAGTCGTCATCCCAAGTCGGACTACCCCGATGTTTTTCGGGACTTCCGCTTACGCTCCAGCGTCGTGACAAGCCGTCGCGACAAGTCGTCTTGCGACTTCCGTCGCCAAACCGCCCCGGAACTCATCCGGGGCGGCTTGGATCGTCTGTGTCTGTGTGTCTGTGTGAAACCTGCCTGCCGGCAGGCAGGCCGATCGCTTATGCGCGGCCGCTTCGACTCGCGTCGCTCGCTCAGGACCTGCGGCGGCGACGGCGTTTCAACAGGCCCAATCCGCCCAAAGCCAGAAGGCTCATCGTGGCAGGTTCGGGAACGACCTCGAAGCCGTAATCTGTCCAAGATACATAAGACGCGGCGCCACTGGCGGTGACGACCGCGGTAGTACCAAGGGCTATCGTTGCGCCGCCTACTCTTTGCACCTCAGTAAACCCAGTAAATGAGGCCGTATACCCGCTGGGCGCGCCCGTCATCACGATATTCTCGATTGACCATGTCATTGTCTCGACACCTTCAATACGATTGTAATCCCCTCCGAGTGGTAGGGTGTCAACACCGTAATTGTTCTTGGACCATACGCCAGCTCCGGAATTGGCTGTCACTCTGAGGTCCCAAGTGAGACCAATTCCAGCATTTCCATCAATCGTCAGGCCCGTTAGCGACTGTTGGGAAATGCCTGTGTTCATGGTACTGCTGGTACCAGTCGGAAATGGGCTTGCTCCATCGTCGAATGTACCTGTTAAGATGACGCCGTCTTGGCTGGCAACGTTGTAACCACCACTTTCGGCCACTCGGTATGGTTGTACATTGTCAAGTGTGATGATGGCAGCGTCTAGAGGCGCAGCGAACGCCACTACGGCCATCGCCACGACGGCGAGGCTCAATACTGTTTTGATTCTGCAACTTTTCATGATTTGCTACCTCCTTCTAGTAATAGGCTCTCGAAAGCCCTCTCATCCCTCGCTCGTGGCACGTTTGTGCCGGGTTTTCAAGCGAAAGACAGCTCTTGGTAACGATTTGCACAGATTTACACGAACATGATCCGGCGAAGCCTTCGATCCTCAGCCGACCTCGCCAACTGCTGCAATGACTTCCCGCAAACTCAACTCGATTTGATCTTGTGTATTATACCCCCTCCCCGGATTTTGTATACTGCAATATTACGGAAACTTTTATGCACTTTTGACGCAGTTTGGGGCGAATGTTGTGGCGGGCCCCATCCGCATGCTCTATGATGAATTCATGAACGAGGTACTCTCCAACACCACCCGTGATGTCTCC
Source organism: uncultured Planctomycetaceae bacterium (assembly GCA_964564285.1). Taxonomy (GTDB): domain Bacteria; phylum Planctomycetota; class Phycisphaerae; order SM23-33; family SM23-33; genus JAUWQU01. The sequence continues at coordinate 10,559 of CAZMBZ010000015.1, forward strand.
GGCGGTCGCCGGACGGTCCTGCTGGCCCTTGGTCAGGAAAATGAGATCCTCAAGCGCGGCATCTACGACCAGGTCCGACGGGCGGGCTGGAGTGTGCTTGACCTGCGTTTTCACGGTATGGAGATTCCGCGGTCGTTCTGCGCGGATGGCGTGCTCTTTCGTCTGGCGGGTCAGGCGGTCCCGCTCGTCAGGCGGTTCCTCCGTACGGGCGTGCCGGTGGTGCAGATTCATGACGCGGTCCTTCCCGAACGATGCTGCTGCGTCATTCAGGATCGACAGGGCATTGGTAAGGCCGCGGCTGAGCATTTCGCCCAGCGAGGCTTCAGGAACATGGCGTATCTTCATAGCGAGGAGTTTGACACTTCTCCGTTCAAACCGACTGGCCTGAGCTTCGTCCAGCATGCCCGCGGGCTTGGGGCCAAGGCCGACCTGTTCGCCATTCAGCGGCTTGGCCGCATCATTTCCTGGGCCCGGTTCGAAGTATTGGCCAGGCGTTTCGGCAGGGAGATCGCCAAACTCGAGTTGCCGCTGGGTATTTTCACGTACAACGACGTGATGGCCGTACGCATCTGCCGATTCTGTGACGCCCTCGGCCTGCGCGTGCCGGAGGAGGTGGCCGTCCTTGGAAACGGCAACGCCCCCTACAAGTGCGAGTACGCGCCGACGCCCCTTTCCAGCGTGGACCCCAATTTCTTCCTTCAGGGCCGGGCGGCGGCCGAACTGCTCGGCCGCCTTATGGACGGCGAGCCGCCCCCGGCGGAGCCCGTCCTGATCACACCTGCGGGCGTCGTCACCCGCCAGAGCACCGATGTGCTGGCCATGCCGGACGCCGACACCGCAAGGGCCCTGCGGTACATGTGGGAACATCTCGACAAGCCGGTGGGTGTCCCCGAAATCGCGGAGGCCTGCGGCATGTCCCGAAGCACGCTCGAACGCCATTTCCGCAAGTACCTCCGCAGGAGCGTGACAGAGGAGCTTGTCCGAAAGCGGCTCGAACGCGGCTGCGAAATGCTGAGAGCCACAGAGCTGTCCATCAACGAAATCGCCAGGCAGGTCGGCTTCAAAACGGAAACGTACTTCTTTCGGGTCTTCGGTAAGGCGATGGGCATGACGCCGAGGAAGTACCGGTTGGCGCAAACCGCCGGGGGTGGCGAGGCCGAGGCGCCCGAAACGCCCGGCACTATATCTGGCATGTGACGGATGACAGACCCAAGGGCAGTTCGGCTGCGATTGCGCGCGGCGCTACCGTGGTTTTTTCGGGGCCTTCTTATTCTTGTCCCTGGGCTTGGTCGGGGCGGGTTTGTAGTTGGGGTTTGGTTTGGGGAGCTTGGCGCCGGCCTTCTTCAGGAAGGCCGTGAGTCTGGCGTCGAGCTGCTTCACCTTTTCGGGCATCTTGTCTGACAGGTCGGTCGTCTCGCTGAGGTCGTCGGCTAGGTTGAACAGTTCGAACTCCCTGCCGTCATATCGCTTGATGAGCTTCCAGTCGCCGGCACGGATGATGCTGTATGGCGGGATATTCCGGCTGCGATAGTGCGGGAAGTGCCAATAGATCGCGTCGCGGTTCAGCTTGCCCGTGCCATCGAGCACGGGGCGGAGGTCCACGCCGTCGATGGCGCGCCCGGCTGGGAGGGAAACGCCAGCGGCGCGGCAGATTGTCGGGAAGTAGTCCACGCTGATGATGGGCGTCTTGCTTGCCGTGCCGGGCTTGGTAACTGCTGGCCAGCGAACGATAAGGGGCACGCGTATGCCGCCTTCGTATGGATACCCCTTGCCGGATCGCAGCGGGGCGTTGTTGGTAGCGCCGAGCAGGCCTCCGTTGTCGGACGTGAAGATCACCAAGGTGTTTTCGGCCAGGCCGGACTCTTTCAGGGCGGCGAGGATCTTGCCCGTGGACTCATCAACGCTCTGGACCATACCCGCGTAGGTGGCGTTTTTCTGGTTGGTGGGGGGCTTGGCCTTGTACTTTTCCTTGAGGTCCTTCTTGCTCTGCAGCGGCGTGTGAACGGCGTAGTGGGCCATGTAGAGCAAGAACGGTTTGTCGCGGTGCTTGCGGATGAATCCGACGGCCTCGTCTGATTCGCGGTCGGTGAGATACTCGCCTTCCTTACGCGGCGGGAGCGTGGGTATGCCCTCGGGCAGGCGTTTGGTGCGGTACGGGTCGAAGTAGTTCGGCGGCTGACCGAAGTCGCACCCGCCTATGTTGAAGTCGAACCCCTGAGCAGTCGGGTAATATTCGTCAGGTCCGAGGTGCCACTTGCCGATGTGGCAGGAGGTATACCCGGCCGGCTTGAGGACCTCGGCGATGGTCACCTCATCGAGCTCCATCCAGAATGGATTTCGCGGGCAGATGACCTTCTTTCTTGGGTTGGGGTTGACGTACTCGGGAATCTTTCCGCCCTCGGCGGCGCCCTTGCCTCCCTGGAAGCGGGCGCGTATCCAATCCGTTACGCCGACGCGTGCGGGGTAGCGTCCGGTCATGACGGCCGCCCTCGTCGGGCTGCACACGGCGCACGCCGCATAGGCGTCGGTGAACTTCATGCCCCCGGTGGCGAGGCGGTCGATGTTGGGCGTCTCGTAGTACTTGCTGCCGAAACACGTCAGGTCCGTCCAGCCCATGTCGTCGACGAGGATGATGACGAAGTTCAGCGGCTTCTTGGCGTTTGCGCCGGTCGCGCCGGCAAGCCTGGTCGCCGGAGCCGCCATAACCGCCACTCCGCCGCCCGCGGCGCCGGTGAGCATCTTGAGAAATCCTCGCCGAGTCGTCTGCCACTTGCCTTTGCGCTGCATGTATGTGTCTCCTTGGTTTGTCAGAACCCGCGTTTGCGCGCGAGGTTCTGCCTGGTCCGGGCTTCGATCGCCTCTGACTCGGCCCTCTTGGCCTGCCAGATGAGGTACTGCGGGCATGGCTTCGAGCCGGGCATGTCCTCGCGGGGGTTTCGTTTCAGTTCCTCCGCCCAGCCGCGGATTACCTTCAGGGCCTCTTTGTAGACCGGGTCGTCAGCGTTTGCGAAGGGGCTGTGATCGTGGAGGCCCAGTCCGCCGGCGGCCTTGGCCAGGGGCGCTCGCAGGAGCCTGCTCTGCTCGGGGTGCGTCAGGTTTATCAGCACGGCGTTGCTGGTGTCGTAAGCGCTGGAGGTCGCCCATGCGAAGTCCCGCCCGGCGTGCTTGCCGAACCTCCCGAAGCCGCCTTCGGGAACGCCGGGCGGCCTGGAGCGGTTCTTGTGGCATTGGGCGCACTTGCCGGCCAGTGCCTGCCACAGCGGGCGGGCGTCTTTCACCACGCAGCGCCCGAAGTTGGCCTCGTACCGCGTGATTGCGTAACTGCCGTAGTAGGGGGCGTTGAGGTCGATCCAGGTATTGAGCCTGTCGGCTTCCCCGGCGGTCAGGCGTACATCGTGATGGCCCCTATCGAGCATCTGCACGACGGGGCTTGCGATGGCGCCCTGGGATCGGGCGGGGATCATCGGCGGGTCCTGCCGCGTGCCCGGCACCTGGACAAACCGTCGCAGGTGCTCGTAGCCGAGGCTGAATGCGTCGGTCTTGTCGCCTCGCAGGTCGATGCCCTTGGGGTGGTCCTGGTGATGGCAGCGGGTGCAGGCCCGGTCCAGTACAGGCTGGACGTCCTCGTGGAACGACAGCGCCCGCTTGCCGGCCAGCCACGGCCGGGGCCTGGCGGGCCGGGCGTGCGTCGGCGCGTGGAAAGCCGCCGGCGGCGTCTCGAACTTGGGCTCGTGGCAGCCGATGCAGCCCACCACCTCGCCCGGCTGGGCCGTAACCCAGCTTCGCATCCACTGAAGCGCCCGGCCATTTGCGTCGAGCGGCTGGAAGTACACCGCCCGGGACGCCGGTATGGTGAACAGCGCCGAGCCGTCCGGCCCCACGTCGACGGTGCCGACGAGTCGCTTGGCGTCCCAACTGCTGCACAGGCCCATCGGCGGCGTGCCGTCCATTCCCGCCCAGTGCTTCGTGCCCATCGGGCGATTGATCATCTCGACGACCCGCAGCGCCTTGACCTGTCCGCGGGGCACGCCGGCCAGTCCCGGCCCGCGGTAGACGTCCGCGAGGTAGACCGTGGCGACTTCGCTGGCGTGGTTAACCCTGGACGGGATCACCGGCGGGCGACGCCGGGCGGCTAGGGGCATCGGCGAGCTGCACGATATGTCCGGATCCTCGTGGATCAACTCGCGGTTGCCGAATGTGTCGATCAGGTATATCCCGAAATGCTTCCTGCCCTTGGGCCTGCAGGAAACGAGGAAGAAACTGTCCGACAGCGGCCAGGGGTACTGGTAATGGGCCGAGAGCTTCCTCCAGAAGAACTCGTTCTTGGTCGGCTGAATCGGCCTGTCGGGCCAGAGCCTGACGCAGCCGCCGGCTTCTTCCGAACCGACCGACGGGTCGAACAGGCCGATCTCCCCGAACTGGTCCACATTGTGATGGCCCGAGAGGGTGGCGACGATTCTTCGCCGCCCGCCCCGTCCGTCGGGACCGGGAACCGACCGCGCGTGCAGCATTGAGATCGGCCAGAACGAGTTGTTCCCGTACAGCGCCGTTTGCCTCGTGCCGTCGGGGTTCATCACCGCCAGGCCCTGCACGTGGATCACCCAGCGATCGTTGTACTCCCATCGGGTGAACGCCACCCGCCCGTCATCCAGGACCGTTGGGAAGTTGTCATGTACGTGGTTGACCGTCAGGCGGCGGATGTTGCGTCCGTCGGCGTCCATCACATAGAGGTTTGAAACCGGCACGGGGTAGCAGTCCACCGTCTGCACGCAGCGCGTGGAGTTGAAGACGATCTGCCCGTTGGGCAGATAGCAGCCCTCGTAGTCGGCGAAGCCCGCATCCTTCGTAAGGGGCCGGATTTTGCCCGTGGCGATGTTCATCTCGTAAAGGTGGTAATCGTCCTCGTTGAGGTTCTTTTTGTGGGCGAAGAGCACCTTCGATCCGTCCCAGTATACATCCGGGTCGCGGATGACGCCGTTGGCTGACTCCAGCAGCACGGCCGGGGGGGAATTGGCATCTCGCGGGTCGATCTTGCACAGGCTCGCGCCCGGCCGCCATGTCCTCGGGCGGTCGCGACTCCAACTCAAGGCCTCGGTGTAGGCGTAATGCTGGGCGCCCAGGGGGTGGCGACGGGTGAACAGAAGCCGGCCAAACGACATCAGCGGGTTGGATGTAACCAGTGCCTCGCGTCGCAGGGCGGCGAATTCGGCGGCGATGGGTGCGAACCGTTTGACGTCAGCCTTGGCCTGGGTCGCGCCGCAGACAAGTTCATCCTGTCGGGCGCGCAGGGCTTTGAGCCTGGCCAGGAGCCTGGGGCTTTCGGCGTAGCGAGGCCCGTATTTCCCGGCCAGGTGGGTGATGGCCGCCCTGAGCGCCTCGAACGCCCGGGGCGCGATCAGCACCGAGACGTTCGTTGAAGGCGGTTTGGCCGCCGGCGCTGCCCGGGCCGTCACGGCCACGATGCAGATCACGCCGAGCAGAGCCGTCAGGAAACGACAGGTGAAGCGTCTTTGGTGCATACTAAGATTGATCATCCGCGTTCTCCTCAGCAAGTATATGCGACCGGCCGGGCTACTTGCCGGCCAGAGCCAAGGCGACCTTGGCCACTCGCAGGCCGAGGTTTCTTGCGTTTTTGGCGCTGTCCTTGTCGTTTCCCTTGGCCCAGACAACCGCGCCGAAGCGCGATGTGGGCCTGGCGGCGCCTACGACGATCATGTCATGGCAGAACAGTGAATCCTGCACAGAGCGGATGGTAACTTCCTGTCCGCCGTTGCGGTTGCCGCCGCAGGCCAGGACGCCGGCGACCTTGTCGGCCAGGGCGAAGCTCTTGCGGAAGGCCATCCAGCGGTCCATGAACGCCTTGCACAAATAGCTCATGGAACTGAAATATACCGGCGTGCCGATGATGATTCCGCGCACGGCCGGGTCGGTCAGCTTGGCCGCCACGGCTGGGAAGTCATCCTTCTGCCCCGGGGCGAGAGGCAATCCCACGGCCGGGCCACCATCGATGGACAGTCCTGCCAACTCGACAAGTTCGATTTGCACCCCCGGACCCGCCTCGGCAGCGCCGTCCAGGGCAATCTTCAGGGCCGCCGCGGTGGACTTGCCCTTTCGCGGACTGCAGCAGACGGCGAGGATCTTCACGGGTCCGTCCGCTGGCCTGGCTGCGTCCGACGCTTTGCCAGGCTTGGCTTCGGCTGTCTGGGCATAGCCGACTGTTCCGGCGGCGACCGCGACCCCGGCAGCCGTAAGGAACTCACGTCTGGTCTGATCTTTTTCCATGTCGCTTCTCCTTGTTTTTCGCTATCGGCGTACAGTAATGTCAAACCTCATTTGGCCCCGGCCGGTTGCACGCTAAAACGCAGGCTGGCGTAATCTTCGGTCATTTCGCCGCAAAGCCTTCTCGTCCAGCCTACCATGAGGCATGGCCGCCGGGACTGGCAGCGTAGCCGGAGCCGCACGTTGAAGGCTCCCGAGCCCGGAAGACCGAGTCCAGCAAGCGGAGGCAGGCTTGCACGGGCCGGCCCAGCCGGGTAGAGTCCAGATTATGACAGTCGAGTACCGCGCGGCCGGTGCTTTGCAGTTGGAGAAAGGGCAGTATGACGATTCGAGCGATTGCATTGACGGTCCTTGTGTCTGGGACGCTCTGGTGTTCGAGCGGTTGCACGGAGAACCTTTCAGCCGAGCACGAGGAGGCGGCGTCGCTGCGTTCGCCGATTGCCGACAGTCCGGCCCCGGACTTCACACTGGCTGACCAGAACAAGCAGATGGTCACACTCAGCAAGCTTCGTGGCAAGTGGGTTGTGCTATATTTTTATCCGAAGGACGACACTCCCGGCTGCACGTGCGAGGCGACGGAGTTCACCAAGCTGATGGGTCAGTTTCGTGACATGAACGCCGAGGTCTACGGCGTAAGCGCCGACTCGCCCGTGACGCATCAGGCTTTCATCGAGTTGTACGAGTTGTCGTTGAACCTGTTGAGCGACCGCGACCACAAGGTCATGGAAGCATACGGCGCCTGGGTTCAGGCGGGCATCGGCGACAAAAAATACGGACGGACGATCCGCTCGACGGTGATTATCGATCCAGACGGGGTGATTCGCCGTCACTGGCCTGAGGTTATTCCCCAGGGCCACGCCGGGCGCGTTAAGGAGAAACTTGCACAACTCCAGGCAGTTTTACAGTAAAGCCGATGGCCCCTCGCCACGGGCTTTCAGGCCGGTTGGCTCGCGGGTTATTTACCCATGACATCTATTTGCAGCAGGAGAGTTAGTATGGCATTGAAGGCGATCAGGGGTTTACGGGTTGCCGTTACCGGGGCAGATACCCATTGCGGCCTGGCAATGGCGGCCTGCGTTGTCCTGTCGCTGCTGGCGACCGGTTGCGCCGGGCACAAGGTCACGCGGATTGCCGACGCGGATGCCTTTCAGGAGATCGTAATTAACTCCGACAAGCCGGTGCTCGTGGACTTTTACAAGGGCGGCTGCGCTACGTGCATTCCTCTGGACGGCATCATGGATAGATTGGTTGACGAATATCGGGGTCGGGCCGTTGTGGCTAAATTTGAGACAATGACAGGCTTTTTTAGCGTTCCTTCCAGAGCGATAAAGCAGCGACATGATATCGTCTTTTTCCCGACGGCTATTCTGTTCGTGAAGGGCCAGGAGAAGAAACGATGGATAATTCGTTATTCAATTGATAGTTATCGTAAAGCTTTGAATGAATACGTTCCTCCCATTCCCTCGGAGATACCTGAGGCGGGCGAGGATATTTCCGCTAAATGAGCATATTTCGTCCTAGTTTGGCTGTCCGTCAAAGTTACACTATGGACATGATCTTTACGAAGTTTTAGAACTCAAACCCCGTCGCCTGGTCATGGCTCGCCTGGCCTTGGCGGGGAAGGCAGGGGGCAAATGGAGTATGAGGTAGATGGATACGGAAAATCTGGGCATATGCAATGATTGTCGGGCAGTAGTACCTGCCACGTTCGAGATTCGTGATGGGCAGGTATGGATTGTCAAGGAATGTCCCAAGTGCGGGATCAACGACTCTCTTGTCAGCACGAATGCGGCGGCCTGGCAGGCCAAGCGGGATATGTCGCAGTACGTCGTGACCGACAAGGCGACCTGCACCATGAAATGTGACACCTGCCAGCGGGACCACCACCCAAACATGGTCTTCTTGGATGTCACCAACCGCTGCAACATGAACTGCCCGATCTGCATCGCGACCATTCGCGACATGGGCTTCGACTTCAACCCGCCGATGGAGTACTTCGAGACGATTTTTGAGACGCTCGGCAAGTTGGACCCCAAACCCGTGGTTATGCTCTTCGGAGGCGAGCCGACGGTCCGCGAGGACCTGATGGACATCATTGCCATTGCCCGGAAACACGGAATGAGGCCTCACGTCACCACCAATGGCCTGCGACTCGCCGATGAGGAATACTGTCGCATGCTCTGCGAAGCCCGCGTGCCCATGCGACTCGGCTTCGACGGGCGAAACGCCGACATCTACGAGAAGCTCCGCGCCAACCGCCCCGCCTATGCCAAGAAGATGAAGGCTCTGGAGAACCTCAAAAAGTACTCCCGACGCAAGCACACGATTATCGGTTGCGCCGCATGGGGCTTTAACGACCAGTACATGGCCGACATGTTCGAGTTTCTCCACGAGAACCGCGACCTGATTTCCGATGTGGGTCTGATCCCGCTGACCGAAAACTGGGACCCCGGCGAGTTCAAGGTCGAGCGTCACACCACGCTGGAAGACGTCGAGGAGATGGTCAACCAGAGTATCCCCGGCAACGAGGTCGAGTTCATCCCGGCCGGGATGACCTACGCCATGAAGAAGCCGCGGTCATTCTTCCGCGACAACCCGCGGTCCGAAGTCCTTCTTTTGGCTGGCGTGCACCCCAACTGCGAGTCTATGACGCTGCTGGTTTCTGATGGCGAGCGATTTCACGGTATCAACCACGTCCTGAAGAAGTCCTTCAAGCAGGTGGCCATGGAGTTCGAGGCAATCTCCAAACGGATCGAGCCGAAACTCGACAAACTCGATCCGAAGAAGTTCTTCCAGCGTCACCGGGGCCGGCTGATCATCATCGCAGCCGTAGCGCCCTGGGCTCTCAAGACCCTTCGCATAACGCGTCTGATCGGAAAAAAGCCCTTCCGTTCGTTCGGCGCGTTCATCTGGCGTAAGATATTCAAGCCGAAGTCCGAGTACGGCAACTTCAAGGCCCGCCGGCCAAAGGCCATCATGCGTGTGGCCGGGCTTCCCTTCGAGGAGCAGCATTCGATCGACTGCGCCCGCTTGGAACACTGCAAGGCTGCCTTCGCCTACGTGGACGTCGATGACGGCAAGGTCAAGTACTTCCCGGCTTGCAGTTGGTATCCGTACCGCAACCCGATCATGAAGAAGATTTCGGATAAGTACGGCGCCGTCCGTTACGGCAAGGCAATCGCCGCAAACCCGACGACCGACAAGAAGGCCCCGCCAAAGGCCACCCAGGTCACCCCGAACTAACCAGGCCGCGCCGCGATGCGGTGCGACGCCAGCTATCGTTCCTCATCAGGGCCGTCGGATAAATCCGGCGGCCCTGTTTATTTTGCTCTGTTGACTGTCTGCTCCAGTTGGGAGTAGTCTCTACGCACCATGCGAAGAAACGGGGTGCAAGTCACGGGAACCTGTCGACGCCGGGCGACCTTGCCTCTTATTGAGGCCAGGCGTGTTCCCGGTAGCTTGCGGGCTTTTACTGTAGTGGTCTTGGCCGTTGCGGTGTTGGCGCTTCCTGGCTGCGTTACGCAGGATGCGAGCACGCTGATTGGCCCCTGCCGGGGCGAGCGGTTTCAGGAGTGTGCCATTGACTTGGGAGGGTACAAGCCCGTCCAGCAGCGACTGGGTCCGCAGGATGCGAACCTGGCGATGGCGATTGCGATTTCGGGCGGGGGACACCGCGCGGGGAATTTCGGCGTGGGCGTGATGCTTGGATTGGAGCAACTCAAGCGCCCCGGCGGCGCTGCCGGTGATGACGCCAACGCGCCCCGGACTCGCGCCGTCGCCAACGCACTCGTCGAGGTGGATTATTTATCGACCGTATCCGGCGGAGGGCTGTGTGCGGCTGGGTACATCTCCAGCCTGTACGACTACCAACTGTTTAGTGGTTCGCCTGAGCGTTACTCTCTGGCTGAGGCGATGGCCGTTGATGGCTCAAAGTCGCCCCCTGGCAGACAGTTCACGGATCCGAGCTTGCGGGAGAACCTTCAGTACAACTATGTAGACGACATCATCCGCGGGGCGCTGACGATCGTGACGGCTGGCTCGTTCCATCGCGGCGACTTCCTGGAGAACTCATTCGATGATCGCATTCTGGGCCGGCTCTGGCGAGCCCGGAAACTGCGTTCGTCAAGCTCGCCGAACGCAAGGTTTGCCAGGGATGCCAGCCTGCGGCTTTCGGACATGTTCGTTCCGAGCGCTGACATTGATCGCCCCGTTCGTCTGCCTTACTGGGTCGCCAACGCCACTGCCTACGAGAACGCAGCCATCTTCCCGTTCACGCCGGAGCACCTGCGGCTCTATGATATTCGTGGGTACACACATCGCCTGAAGAAGTTTCGTCGCGATACGGCAGGCCGGGCTGGGACGGGCGGTAGCGACGCCAACGTGGCCTTGCGGGAAATGGCCTTCGCCTACGAGACTCCGCTGGCGGTTGGTCTGACTGCCAGCGGGACGTTTCCCGTGCTCATCCCCGCTTGCACGATGCAAAGCGGCATGGACCCCGCCAACCCGTATCTGCACCTCGTCGACGGTGGCCTGGCCGACGTGTTCGGGTCAATCACCGCTATCCGAATGCTGAGGCAGGACAAGGCGCAGCGGAAGGTGCTTATCGTGATCGACGCATACAATGGGCCGCTGACCCCGTATTCCAAGTGCGACAATGCCCCGGCGGCGGCGGCTACGGCATTTCGCATGGCCACCGCCTTTCTCGACGCATGGCGGGCCCGGTATCGAGAAGTGATCTGCGCCCTGTGCTCGTCGCGGAACCCGCCGACGGATATCCACCCGATCTTCCTGAGCTTCGACGATCTGCTGGACTGCCCGGACTTCAAGCCGCTCGAGCGATTCGGCTTCGGCCCGGAAGACCTTGCCGCCCTCCATCGCCTGGGCTTCAAGCCAGCCGCCAAAGAGACGCCCTTCACTCTCGCTCGCCAAGTGTGGACTTGGTACAACCTTTCCGGCCCGGAACAGAAGCTCCTCTTTGCCGTCGGCCATTACCTCGTCGATAAGAAGAAAGACGAGATCACCCAAGCCATGGGCTGGGGCGAGATGACCGAGAAGCGGTAAGCACCGCGCTGCCCCCGCGCGGCGTGGCTCGGTAATCGCTGGAGAAGGTTCCTTCGGGCGATGAGACGGTTGTCCTCAATGGTGGTGTTGGGGTATCTTTGGGCTATGAAACCTTCAGAGAAGCTCGTGATTTTGGTTTTCCTTGGCTCGCTGGCGTTGCTTTACGCTGCGGCCGGGGGGATGGTTATGCGCGCAGGGTGGCGTTGGGTGACCCGGCGGGGCCGACAAACTCCTGCCAGGGTGCATTCGCGGCGGTACATTTGGCTGCGGCGGATTGTCCTGACATTGGCGGTCGGTGGGGTGTTGTGCATGGTGTACGGGCGTTTCATCGAGCCGCGATGGGTGGAGGTCACGCGGGTTCGGGTAGAAAGCGCCAGGTTGCGCGGGGCCAGCCGTCCCGTGCGGATCGTTCAAGTAAGCGATTTTCACTGCGAGGCCTACGCCGACCTGGCCGAAGATGTCCCCGACATTGTCGCGGGTCTGTCGCCCGACGTGATCGTCTTTACGGGTGACGCGTTGAACGATCGCCGTGGTCTGCGGCGGTTTCGCCGGTGCATGACCCGCTTGGCTGAGATTGCCCCGACGCTGGCGGTTCGCGGCAATTGGGATGTGGGTGGGTATGGCAAGCTGGACTTCTTCGGCGGCACAGGGGTGCGGGAACTTTCCGGCGAGGGTGTCAAAATCACCGCTGCCGGGGCCGACGTGTGGTTTGTTGGCTCACCGTCGTATGACAAGCCGAAACTGGCTGTGGCACTTGATGCGGCGCCCGAAGGGGCGTGCAAGGTTTTGCTGTATCACCATCCTGATCCGATTCTTGAGGTTGCCGAGCGCGGGGACGTGGACCTCCAACTTTGTGGCCACACTCACGGCGGGCAGGTAGCCCTGCCATTTTATGGGGCTTTGATTACCGTGTCGCGCCACGGCAAGCGGTTCGAGCGAGGCCTGTACAAGGTCGGCTCGACGCACTTGTACGTCAATCGAGGCATCGGCATGGAAGGCGGCATAGCGCCGCGAGTGCGCTTCTGCGCCAGGCCAGAAATAACGCTGATCGAACTGGCGCCCGCCAAGGCCGAGTCGCCTGCTCCTCAGTTGTAGTGTCCGAGGCGGTGGGCGGTTTCGTACATTGCCACTACGTTTTCGGTCGGTGAGTTGTCTTGCAGCTCGTGGGTGGGGGCGAAGCAGTAGCCTCCGCCGGGCATCATGATGTCGAGGGTCTCGCTGCATATGGCGACGGTGTCTTCCACCGTACCGTCTGCTACCGGCCCGGCCGTGGAGATGCAGCCGTGAAATGCAAGCCGCCCGCCAAAGGTTCGTTTGAGATACGCCGGCGACATGTTCTTCGCCTCCGGCTGGAGCGTGTCCACGGCGGACATTCCCATTGCGATGTATTCCTCGTACGTCCAACTGCTTGATCCGCATGTGTGGATCATCACCGGGATGCCGTGGGAGTCGGCCAGGTCGATCAATCGTTGGTGATAGGGTTTGATGTGCTTGCGGAACAGGTCCATGCTGATCAGTGGGCTGTGCTGCGTGCCGAGGTCCTCGCCCATCCACAAGAAATCGATCCCGCCCTCGGCGGCTTCGAGCACGCGGCGGGCGACTTCAAATTCGATGTCCATGCGGCGTTTGATTAGCAGGAGCCCGGCAGGGTCGTCGGTTATCAGGTCCACGAACATCTGATCCATGGTCCGGAGGAAGCCGGCCGTGTTCATCACACAGCCCAGGCCCGGGTTGCCGACGTGGACGGCGTAGGGGGCCTTTGCCCGGCAGGCGGCGGCGACATTGGAGTAGTCGTAGTCGTTGGGCGACGGCATGGGCCAGGCGGCGACGGCGGCCTCATCGGCGTCTCGCAAGGGGAAGTCGCAGTAGTCCCAGTATCCGCCGGTATCGTGGGCGATATATCGCGTATGCACACCCCACCGGGGGTCCACGTGGCGATCGGGCACTTCCGCGTGCAGTCGCGTCCCCTTGTGCGGCGCGCCGACGGCGCGGAAGTCTACGCCGAGGATCTGGCGCAGTCCCTCCCAGTCGTCGGGCGCCAGTCCGAAGTGCTCCTTGAGTCGGCCATCGATGCCGGGGTTCGCGCCGTAGTTGATCGGCACGCGATCGGGGACACCATTGGCAAGGGTAGTGCGGACGCGCTGCTTGGATGTCAGTTTCTCACCGCCGCCTAAAGGTTTCACGATGTTGCTCATGGCTTTCTCTTTGCTTGGATGGTTTTGCCCGGTGTGCAGGCCGGTGCGATTACTATTTCGGCTGATCGACGGAGGTCGGCTCGCGGTAGTTGATCCCGGCTGCGTCGAGCCGCTTCAGGTGCGTTTTCAGGCGAGTGAAGAACTCCGCGTAGTCGCGTCCCTCATCCGCCGACCAGGCGACTTCGCACAGTGCGCAAGCTCGCGGGTAGGTCATGTATAGCACGTGGGGGAAGCTTTTCATTCGTTCGCCCCACAGGTTGGCCTGGGCGCCGAGGACCAGCTTGGGATTCACCTGTGCGACATCGGCTGGGATTGGGTTCAGTTCGTAGGCCCGCCTAAGCGTGATGACGGACCTGCCGAACCCCTGCGGCTCGGATTTCTTATCGGGCGACTGGACGAAGTCGAAGTAGCAGTGCGCTGTCGGTGTCATCACCAGGTATTGGCCATTCTGCGAGGCGTTCTTGATGAGGTTTTCGGATCGGCCCGACCTCCAGTACATGCCGATGGCGCCTTTCTTGGCACCGCTTTCGAGGATCTCATCCCAGCCCACAAGTGTTCGGCCCTTGGCCTGGAGATACTCGGACATTCGGCCAACGAAGTAGCCGTGCAATGCGGTGACATCCTTGAGGGCCTCGGCCTTCATTCGCTTCTGGCACTGGGAACACTTGCCCCAGTTTCGCTTGCCGCACTCGTCGGCACCGATGTGAATGTACTGGCTGGGGAACACATTGAGCATCTCGTCGAGCATGCCCTGAAGCACCTGGTAAGTCTTCTCGTTGCCGGGGCAGACCTCGCCGCCGCCGACCTGCTTGCCGTCAACCGTGCAGCCGCACTCTGGACAGCCGCGCAGAAATCCGCCGCAGTGGCCTGGCATTTCGAACTCGGGCACGATGCGAACGAATCGCTTGGCGGCGTATGCGACGAGCGACTTGAGTTGCTCCTGCGTGTAGTAACGCCGCGCCGGCTTGTGGTATGTCTGGCTGGCGAGCAGCTCCGGGTGGGCGGTGGTCTTGGCCTTGTCGGGAGTGAGGTTGGGATACTTCTTGACCTCGACGCACCAGTTCTGGTGGTCGGTGAAGTGGATCTGGAGCGAGTTGAGCTTGTGCATGGCCATGTAATCGGCGTACTGCTTGAGCTCGTCGATGGTCCAGAAATGTCTGGCCGGGTCGATCAGCAGGCCTCGCCACGCGAACCGCGGCTTGTCGGTGACGGTCGCACAGGGCACGGCCAGCGAATCAGCGGGCTTGGCGGTCGAGATGTTCGGCGCGTCGCACGGTCGCGGGGGCTGTTGGGTTTGCATTCCGCCGAGCTTGCCCTCGACCATCGCCCGCCCGCGGAACGCCTCTGCCGGGGCAAGCTGCAACAGCGTAATTCCGCCGTAGAATGCGCCCGCCGCTTTCGGTGCGCGTATGATGACGCCACTGCCCATAACGGTGAGGCAGTAACCCTCATCGCCAAGTGCCGCTTCCGCACCGGTCGTGGTCATCAGTATGGCCCCGGCCAGCGGTTCATTAGCGCCGGTCGCCTCGGCGACGACATTCTTGTCAAACGCCTGCGAAAGTCGCCCAGCCAGGTACGCCGCCGCATCGGCCAGGCGAGTGTCGCCCTTGGCGTACAGCACCTTGGTCGCAGGCGTAATCGTGAATTGCCCGGCGCCCATAACGACTTTGGAGGGCATGGGAATCAAGGCAGGCCGATCCGCCGCGAAGGCCCGCGCCGGTGTTGAGGTCAGGGCGGCCGCGACCACCGCCAAGCCAACAATCATCCCCGCGCTCTTATGCCGATTATTCTTTGTCATCATTTGCTCCGTTTCGGTCATCTTCCGCTTTTGTTGGTTCCTGCTTTGCTTTAACCTTAGCCGCTTCCCTTGGGTGCCGCCAAGGCTTATATTCAGGCTTCGTCAATTGTCTCTTTGTCCCTGTTCTGGAGAAATCGAAATGACGAGCGACACACCTACTCGTGACGAGGCGATGGCTTTGCTGCGGGAGTTCAATCAGAGCGAGGCGCTGATACGCCACGGTTTGGCGGTCGAGGCGGTTATGCGTCACATGGCCGGCAAGCTGGGGGGCGATCTGGATGAGTGGGGCGTTGTCGGGCTTATCCATGACGTGGACTTCGAGCGGTATCCCGAAGAGCACTGTTCCAAGACCCGCGAGATACTCACCGATCGAGGCTGGCCCGAGAAGTACATCCGCGCCGTCGTATCGCATGGCTGGGGGATTTGCTCGGACGTCGAGCCTATCAGCGATATGGAGAAGACACTCTACGCCATCGACGAGCTTACCGGACTGGTGGCGGCGACCGCACTGGTCAGGCCGTCGAAGTCCGTCATGGACGTCAAGCCCAAGTCGGTCAAGAAAAAGTGGAAGAACGCCCGTTTCGCCGCTGGCGTTAATCGCGACGTTATCGAAAAAGGCGCAACCATGCTGGGCATGGACCTGCCGGACCTCATCAGCGAAGTGATAGCGGGCATGCAGGCTGTCGCCGCCGAGATCGGCCTGGCCGGCGAAGGCCAGATCGCCTCCGGCCCGGCCGGGGCGGAATAATCCTCGTTTTGGTGGGAAATCGCATGCTATAGCTTTCATGTCTCACGACGTCACGATGCCGAGCGGGGGGTTCCTCCTTGCACGTCGCGGCACGGGGCTGCTATCATTGCCGCCGGTCGCGTGATCGCCACGTGGCTGGAGATATGACTTGGAAATGCCGGCACTGACGAGAGGTGCGACATGAAGCGATGTCCGACGAGTCTGACTGCCGGACCGGCAAGCCCTCGGCGAAGCCATGATCGACCTGCCAGTCCTGGAACAGCAGGTTCGGAGAAACCGATGACTCGATTTGTCTTGGCATTGTGCGTTCTGAGCGGTCTGCTGGCCTTGGGTGGCTGCGGCAGTTCCATGGGCGACTACATTCTTACCGTACCGGACATGGTCGCGCCTGCGGGGGGCGAGGGCGTGGCGGTGGTGCGGCTTCAGCGGAACGACTTTGTGGTGATGGCCCCGCCGGTCAAGCTGGCGGCGATGCGGCTTGCGGTGGGTGAAGAATTCGAGCGCGGGGCGTACACCGACGATCTTGGCTATGCCGGAACGATGCTGCCCGTGCCGTCGAGCCCCGGGCGATACGAGTTGAAGGTTGCCCACCTGGACCGCTTCGGCGACGAGGTAAGCGCCGTTGCGCCGGCGTATGTGTGGGACCCCAACGCGCCGGTCGTGGCTGTGGACCTCGATTGCCTGCCGGGTCTGTCGCTGGGTTTCAGCAGGCAGTCGTCGCGAGCCCTGGACCGCGTAGCCAAGGGGGCGAAAATCCTGTACCTCACCCGCCGCCGTGCTTCGACGCACGGGGAACTCCACAAGAACCTGATCGGTGCGGGCTATCCGGATGGGCCTATCCTCGGATGGCAGCGGCAGTATTGGCATATAGTGCGTGAGGGCAAGTACAATCTGCCGCGAGTGGTCGTCGAGCACCGCCTTGTGAGCCAGTTGTCGGACCTGCGGAAGATGCTGGGGGGGCTGACGATGGGGATTTGCCATAACTCGCTGGCAGCCAAGGCATTCGCGGAGTCTGGAATGCGAGTCGTGATTGTCGGCAACGCTCGGGTGTCCGCGGAGAACGTCATCCGCCGGGCCAGTTGGTCGGAGTTGGCGGACAAGGGCGTCGGTTTACAGTGACGCCGTAGGCTGTTATCCTAGATTGCGGACGCTCTCGATTCTCGCAGGCCGCTTCGCGACGAACAAACGTCTTCTAATATGCCCCTATGGGCACACTTCAAACGGCGAGGCGATTTCGTTAGAATGACCACAATGGCAACCGGCGGGTGCATAGCGATTTTCCTTCCCAACTGGGTTGGCGACGTGGTGATGGCCACGCCGGCTATCAGTGCGCTGGCGCGGCATTACTCGGGAAGGCGGATTGTCCATGTCGGCAAGCCCGTGGCGCTGGCGACGCTCGGGCCGGTGGCTGGACCTGACGATATGGTGGCGATGCCCTCAGGCGTCCGGGCCGCAGCGAGACGCCTGCGACAAATCGGTGTAGATCTGGCCGTGCTGCTGCCGAACAGCTTTCGCTCTGCCCTGCTCGCCAGACTGGCCGGGGCGGGGCGACTGGCAGGCTACGCCCGCGACGGCAGGGGGTGGCTACTGACAGACAAGCTCCTGCCGCCACGCCTGCCGAATGGCCGATACCAGCCCATCTCGGCTGTGGACTACTACATCGCCCTTGCCGAAATGCTCGGGGCGCACTGTATTTCACGAGAGCTTTCCCTGCCGATAGAACCGAAACAGGAATCAGACGCCGACGCACTCCTGGCTGCTGCCGGTGTCGACCGCGACAAGCCAGTTGTTATGCTGAATCCAGGCGCGAGCTTCGGCACGAGCAAGATGTGGTCGGCCGAGCGATACGCCGCATTGGCGGACATGCTCGTCGAGCGGACGGGGGCGCAGATCATCATAAACGCCGCCCCGGCTGAGCGACGCATCGCCGGGTGGGTCGCTCGCGCGATGCATAGTGTACCGGCCATCAGTTTCGCCGACCGCGACAACACCTTGGGATTGCTCAAAGCACTGCTTCGACGCTGCGATCTTCTTGTTACCAACGACACCGGCGCCCGCCACCTGGCCGCGGCGGCTGGTATCGGAATTGTGACTATCTTCGGAAGCACGGACCCCCAATGGGCGAGGATCGATTACCCGCGAGAGCGGATCGTCCGCGAGGATGTCGAGTGCAGCCCGTGCCAGCGGAAGCTGTGCCCTCAGCCGGCCGGGCCGGAATATCACAAGTGCCTCGAACTCATCAGTCCGGAGAAGGTATACGCTGCCGCCGAGGAGTTACTGGAAGAGTCGGGACGGCTCGCGGCCCCAAGCCGCGCGGGAGGCCTGCTATGATTGCGGGCGACGTGCCTGAAGGCGTGCTTGCCGCCGTCAAGCTCGCGGGGCTGGACAGTGTGGATGGCGCGTTCGCTTATGAGGGTGGCGAGGACCTGAACAAGCCGGGTCTGGGCCATCGCCGCCGAACGCGTCTGGAGTTACCCGATGGTCGGGGCGGGGAGCAAGTTCTGTACATGAAGCGTTACGGCCCGCAGTCTATCGGCGAGGCGATGCGTCGATGGCTTACCCACGGCAAGCGGCAGAGTCCGGCCCGGGTTGAGTTTGAGAACATCCGCCGCGCCCGCCAGGCCGGTGTCGCGACGATGCGGGAGGTAGCCTGCGACGAGGACCGCTGCCTGCTGGGGGCGCTGCGAAGCTTCGTGATAGTAACGTCCGTGTCGGGTGAGGCGCTCGAGAGATGCTTCGACGCATACCTGACGAAACATGACGATGCGGCGGTGGCTGAGCTGACGTCAAGGCTGACTCGAATGGTTCGATCCCTTCACGGGGCGGGGTACGTTCACCGCGATTTTTACGCTTCTCACGTGTTCCTTGATGAATCAGTCGGGTCCGGCGAGTTGTACCTGATAGACTTAGCGCGGATGTTCCGCCCACGATTGCGGAAGCGGCGATGGTTCGTCAAGGACCTGGCCCAGTTAAAGTATTCGATGCCCGCGGCGTGGACGGTCGGGCACTGGCCCGCGCTGTTGGCGGAGTACTTGGGCGATGTGTCCCGGGGTGAGCAACGGAAGTGGGAGGGGCTTATCGACAGGAAGGTCGAGTCGATGCGGCACCGCGATCAGCGGCGCAGGCGGCGCGGCGAGGAAGGCAAGACGTAATGAAGGTGGCGTTGGTCATTGAGCGATTCGATCCGTCCCGCGGTGGGCGTGAGGTCTCCACGGCGCAGATCGCCGAGGGCCTGGCTCGCCGCGGTCAGGACGTGACGGTCTTTTGCATGGCCGCCGGTGCCGGTGGTCAGGGCTTCCTTGTGCAGGAGCTCAAGGCGTGGGGCCTGGATCGCGCGACGAAGCTGTCGAGTTTCGCGAGATCTGTTCGCGGCGCTGCCCGCGACGGCGGGTTCGACATCGTGCATGCGATGCTGCCCATTCCCTCTGCCAATGTATTTCAGCCGCGAGGCGGGCTGGTCGGCGCGCAGGAGGCTGCCAGCCTGCGAAAGCGCCGGGGCATGGAGCGATTCCTGACCCAACTGGCCCAGCCACTCAATGCACACCGCGCCAAGATGCGCTCGATGGAGCGAAAACTCGTCTCCAAGCCGGAGACGCTTTGCCTGGCTGTGAGCGAAATGGTGGCGCGTGAGTTCATGAACTATTACGCGCGAGACAAGAACGTCCGCGTGATCTACAACGCCGTTGACATCCCGGATGTGCCTCAGGATCAGCGGCGACAATGGCGGCAGGAGAGGCGAGACCAGGTCAAGGCTGGTCCCGGCAGCCCGTTATTCCTGTCGGTCGCGACGAACTTCCGCCTCAAGGGCGTTGCCCAGGCGATTGAAGCTTTCGCGCAGTGGTATCGATCACCCAATGGCTCGCCGGGTGCGAGATTCGTCGCCATCGGACAGGAGAAAGTCACGAGCTACCGCTGGCTCGCCAAAAAACTAGGCGTGGCCAAGCAGGTGTACTTCGAGCCGCGTGCCGATAATGTTTGGCCCTGGTACGCCGCGGCCGACGCTTGCGTGCTGCTGAGTTGGTACGACCCATGCAGCCGTGTCGTGCTTGAAGCGGCCCGCTGGGCTCTGCCTTCGATAACCACTGTGTTCAACGGAGCGGCGGAGATTCTCGCCCGCGGCGCGGGGCTGGTCGTCAGTTCCCCGGACGATATAACCGCAGTGGTTAAAGCCATGGGCGACATCGCCGACCCAGACCGCCTAGCCGAGCGACGTCTGGCATGTCGTGACGTGGCCGATGAGCTGAGCATGGACCGCCACGTCGAGCAACTCCTGGAAGCTTACCGTGAGGTGGCTGGTAAGAATGATTGACCACCCGCTGATGATGCTGGTGCTGTTTCCGCTTGCGGCGTACGTGATCGGCGCGACGCCGTTCGGGTTCATCATAGCTCGGGCCAAGGGCATGGACCTTCGCAAGGCCGGTAGCGGCAACGTGGGGGCCACCAACTGTGGTCGCGTGTGCGGTCGGGGTTGGGGGTGCCTTTGCTTCGCGCTGGATGTCGCCAAGGGCATGATTCCAGTGATCGTCGCAAGCGCGATGTTCCGAACGGATTGGGCCTACTACGATGCGATGGCCGCGAAGTTCGGGCCTCCGCAGTGGATGCCCACCGTCATGCAGCAGACGGCCTGGCTGCTGACGGGCTGCTGCGCGATCGCGGGGCACGTGTTCTCGTTCTGGCTGCGGTTCCGCGGAGGAAAGGGCGTGGCGACATCGCTTGGGGTGGTGTTGGGGATCTGGCCGTTCTTCACGGCGGCCGGTGTGGTCGCTCTGGGTGTGTGGGTGATCGTAACGCTCATCACACGGTACGTTTCACTGGGCAGCATCGCGGCCACCTTGACGTTTCTGCCGACCTTCGTTTACCTTTGGTCCGTGGAGGAGCTCTGGCCGATGGCTACGTTCGCCGCGGCGATGGTCGCTCTGATAATCCTGCGTCACCGTGGGAACGTATCGCGGCTCCTCGTCGGCACGGAAAACAAGATCGGCAGCGGCAAGAAACCTCCTGCATCGTGAATCGTGGGGCAAACAACACGCCCCTCAGCGGGCATATGCTCCGCTGAGGGGCGTTGATGGAACTGTGTCGCGCCGCTATTGCGGTGTTTGCGATTACTTAGACTCTTCTGATTCCTCGTCTTCGGAGGCATCTTCGGAATCGGCATCTTCTTCGACCGGCCTTTTGCGCTTCTTCTTGCGTCGGGGTCGAGCCTCTTCTTCTTCCTCTTTCATGGCCTCGTCGAAGTCTTCTTTGACTCCGCGCATCTCGCGCTTGAACTCTCGCATGCCGCGGCCGATTCCTCGGGCCAACTCCGGAATCTTCCGGCCGCCGAAGAGAATCAGCACTACGATCACGACGATGACGATCTCCTGCCATCCGACCGACCAGGCAAGGAGATTGAAGTTGCTGAAGTTTTGGGCCATTTGCGTCAATTCGACAATACCGAGCATCTCATGCTCCCGAACTACTCTGACCTGGCGTGGAAACCCAGGCCTTGGCACTCCTAACCCGAGGCAGTTACGGCATTGGCCGTCACTTGCCTCTTGGCCCTGATTCTGCGCCGGTCCCAGGCCGAGCCTGCGGATATCGCACCGTCCGGGCAAACGTTTGATTTCCGGTATGAAACAGTCTAAGTCCCCACGCGGGTTCAGGTCAATGAAAATATGAATGCGCGGGGTCTTGCTGATCGAGACGAACTTGTCGCCACGGCCTTCATTAGCGGCGCAATTGGATTTTTCCGGTGCGGTCGAACGGCAGGCTCATCGGGCCGTAGGGGGTCTTGGCGCTTATCTCGCCGCCCAGCCGATAGCTGGAGTCGCCAGTGAGCATTCCCAAGGCAGCCAGCCCAAACTTGCGGGGTGAGAACGAAATTGGGATCTCCACGGTTCCCTCGCCGCCGTTGGGGTCCAGCGATACCGGACGGGCCAGGGACGACTTGGCGACTTCCATTTTGCCGAGCGTCAGTCCGTAAGTCATCCGGGCCATCTCGATGGGGAACCGATTGCGGTTGGTCACGCGAATTTTGAACACCCCGCCGGCGTTATCGAACGTGAGTTTGTCCCACTTGACTTGCTCAAGCTCGACCTTCGGGGCAGTGGGCACGGGCAGGTTGCCTTCCTTATGGATGGGCAGACGCAGCTTGCCTATTACCGGCACCTTGATGGACAGGCCAAGGTCGGCCTTGTACGGCAGGACCGCGCCGGGTTTGACGTCGGCTAGGGCGGTCAATATCTGCGAGTAGGTGATCCTGGCCGGCAGGGAGATGGTTTTGGAACTCCGTGCGGGCACGTTGCCCTCAAGCGGCGCCTGGCCTGCAAAAAACGAGTTGCCCCGGCTGGAAAGTTCGTAGTCCAAGTCTGCCAGTGGCAGGGGGGCCGAGTTGGGGTTGGTGATCTCGATGTCGAAGATGATGGTCATGGATTGCAGATCGATGTCCTTGAAACTCACGCCGTCCAACTTGGCCGATGGGGCCGCACAACCCGTCAGGGCTGCGACCAGCACCAGTGACATGACGCCAAGTAGTGCGGTGCGATGGATGCATCCGGTCATGGTCAAATCTCCTCTGGCTTTTGCTGACGTGCTCGATAAGTCCGACTTTCCAAGGTGTCGCATTGTACGCTCCGCGGCGTCGAGGAATCCAGCATACACACGGTTTTCGCCCTTTTTGCCAGGATCCAGTATCCGCCTGGTTGGATAATCCTAATGGCCAAATATGGATTCAACCGCAAAAACCTATTGCGAAGATAGGGATTGGCCGATTACTATTACTGTATTAGGCATTTAATGTGCTCGACAGTTGTG
>CAZMBZ010000016.1:0-33011 GCA_964564285.1 uncultured Planctomycetaceae bacterium
TGCGGCCGCGCCGCCAACGGCACTGGCTTGCCAGAGGGCGAATCGACAAAGCCTTGGCATCTTGGGCACGCAGACTTCAGGCCGATCGCATCGGGGATCCTGTTCTTGGCGGTCGCGTATTTCCGGTCGATCTCGCGGTCGGCAAGGGCATTGATACCAAGACCCGCGTACACCATAAGCATGATCACGAGCAGTCCCTCGATGACGGTAACGGATAGGAGTTCGCCCGGGGACTTCGCGCATAGGAGGAACGGAATGAGCAGCCCCGGCGCGGTAGCGGGAAGATACTCCAGCCGGAATATCTGGGCAAACGCCTTGAATTTCTGCGCAGCCATGTTCATAGCGTTGTGTCCATTGGCAGAAAGCTCCACTTTCGAGGTGACTGTGTCAGGACGGCGTCGTGCCAGCATTCCTGCCGGCCGGCGCATCCCATATTCACTTGTGCCCACGACCTTCGCGAGTGTGCCCGGCGATTCTATCGACCAGCCGCGAATCGGCAAGTTCATTCCCAGCCACTGCTAGCGTGGAAGAGGCAAGATTGTCTGCCATTGGCAGCGATCCGGCGTTAGAATCCCTGTCGGAGTATCCCCGGACGCCAGGAGAGCCGATGGCATTGCGAGCATGGACGCCGAAATCGCTTATTTGGCAGGTCGCCCCGTCTTTTGACAACGCCGCCGAGCTTGCGCGCCAAGCGAATACCGCGCCGCTGGTGGCGCAGATCCTGGCCAACCGCGGTGTTGTCTCGGCCGAAGCGGCAGGGGCGTTCCTTAACCCGAAACTCAACAGCTTGCACGACCCGTCCGGCCTGGCTGGGGCAGTTGAGGCCGCCGAGCGGCTGGCCCGGGCCGTCAGGGATAAAGAGAAGATTGTCATCTACGGCGATTACGACGTGGACGGCATTACGGCGGTGGCGATCCTGCACGCATGCTTGCGGATGCTTGGGGCGTCGGCGGACTTCTACGTGCCGCACCGGCTGGACGAAGGCTACGGTGTGAATGTCGAAGCCGTGCGGAAGATCATCGCCGGCGGTGCGAACCTGATAGTGACGGTGGACTGCGGCGTATCGGCGGCCGGGCCACTGGCCGAGGCGGTCGCGGCCGGTGTGGACGTGATCGTAACGGACCACCACATTCCGCCGGAGGTGCTGCCGGAGGTGACGGCGATTGTCCATCCGCGTTTGCTTGGCAAGCCGTACGCAAACCCGGACCTTGCCGGTGCGGGTGTGGCGTTCAAGCTGGCCTGGCAGTTGGCGCGTACGGTTTGCGGGCGCGACCGTGTGGACGAGCCTATGCGAGACTTCCTGCTCGATGCGACCTGCCTGGCGGCGCTTGGCACGATTGCTGATGTCGTACCGCTTGTCGGCGAGAACCGCACGATTGCGACGTTTGGCCTGCGTGGCCTGCCGGGCACGAAGCACGCCGGGCTGCGGGCGTTGCTGGAGTCCGCAAAGCTCGTCGGCGAAAAACTCGATGCTTACCACGTGGGCTTCCTGCTGGCGCCTCGGTTAAACGCGGCCGGGCGGATGGGCCACGCTCGCCTGGCGGTCGAGCTTCTTACCGACGCCTCAGCCGAACGCAGTCGTGCCATCGCCGACTATCTCAACAAGCAAAACGACGCTCGGCGGAAGGTCCAGCGGGCGATTGTCACCGAGGCCTCTCAGATGGTCGTCGATCAGGGCCTGGACGCTCCGGACAGCCGGATCATCGTCCTGGCGAGCGAAGACTGGCACGGCGGGGTGATTGGTATCGTCGCGTCGCGGCTGGTGGAGAAGTTCGCTCGCCCGGCGGTTCTCGTGGCGTTAAACGGCGACAACGGGCAGGGCTCCGGCCGAAGCATTCCGGGCTTCCATCTTCGTGACGCGTTGTCGGCCTGTTCGGGTCACTTGCGGGGTTTCGGCGGGCACGCAATGGCGGCGGGGTTGCGGATCGACCGCGACCGGATCGAGGATTTCGCGGCCGCAATGTCGGCATACGCAGTCCAGCACATCCCGGTTGGTGAACTCGCGGCGAAGTTGGACATCGACGCCGAGTGCTCGTTGGCGGAACTAAGCCACAACGCAGTTGAGCACCTCGGGAAGTTGGGTCCCCACGGCCAGGGCAATCCCGAGCCGGTCGTGGCGGTGCGGAATTGCCGGGTGGTCACCAGCCCTCGCCGCATGGGCCGTAGCGGGGGAACGGTGGGCATGCTGCTGGGGCAGGGCGACGTAAAAATGCGTGCGGTCGGCTTCAACATGGGCGATTTGGCGGACATACTCGAAGGCATCCGCAGCGTCGATGTAGCCGGCACGCCTGGCATCAACAGTTTCCAGGGCAGGACGAGTGTCGAGATTAACCTCAAGGATGTGACGTGGGAGTAGGCTCATGCTTGCGGCAGGTGGCTTGCTTGGTTAGGGTTCACGGATTATGGACGTAGCGATTATTGCAAATTTCATCCCGGACAGTTTTTTCGGCGGGTTCGAGGAGAACCAGGCGTGGGTTCTGTGGCTGGTGGTGGTTGGGGCGATTGCGTTGTTGGCAATCGGGGCCGACCGCCTGGTGAGTGCGGCGGTTTGTCTGGCGTCGGTGCTGGGCATGAGCAAAGTGCTTATCGGCGCGACGGTAGTGAGCCTTGGCACGACGACGCCCGAGGCGTTTACGTCGGTTACGGCGGCCTTCGAGGGCGAGCCTGGCTTGGCGCTTGGCAATGGGATCGGTTCGATAATCTGCGACACGGGCCTGATCTTCGGCTTGGCTGCACTAATCCGCCGCCTGCCGGTGGACAGGCGCGTTCAGAACCGTCACGGTCGGCTTCAGTTGCTGGCGGGGGTGTTGTTGGCTGCGGTTGTGGGAGTGCTGGCCATTTCCTCCGGCCGAATCGATAACCTTTTCATTCCGCGCTGGGTAGGCTTCGGTTTTGTGGGGCTGTTGGTGGGCTACCTGTGGATGTCTGTTCGCTGGGCCAAGCAGTTTCCGGACATGGTGCCCGATGAGGTAAAAGAGGTTCCCGCCCCGAAGGCCAAGCCGAAGGCGGTCGTGGTGAACCTGCTGGTGCTGGTGGCGGGGCTGGCGCTGGTGGTACTGGGCTCGAACCTGCTTATTGGTTCCGCCAAGGTTCTGTGTCACAAGTACGGCGTGCCCCAGAGCATCCTGGCGGCGACGCTTGTGGCGTTTGGTACGTCGCTGCCTGAACTGGTGACGGCGATGGCTTCGCTTATCAAGGGCCATGCCGACCTTTTGGTCGGCAACATCATGGGTGCCGACATTCTCAACGTGTTGTTTGTGGTCGGCGCGTCGTCGGCGGCGGCGGAGTTGGAGGTGGATCGCCCGGTCTTACTGCTGTTGCTTCCGGCGATGATGCTTGTTCTGATTCTGTTGCGTGTGTTCGTGACGACCAGTCGCGATCGGATGAGTCGCTGGCACGGAGGCGTGCTGGTGGCGACTTACATTGCCTATGTTGCGGCGATGGTGACGTTTGGCCCGGCCGTGTAGCTGACATGGCGGCGGTCATTTGGTAGAATGGGCGACCGTGGAATCGCACTGCGGCTCGCGGCTGGGATGTTTGCGGTGCAGGCAAGGAGCTATTGATGTTCAAGCCAATTGTTTCGACGTTGATATCCTGGTCGGTCATGACGGCCATGGCGACGGCCTTTGGGGCAGATCCTGTGAAGGTCGCTCCGGTCGTGGTGTTGCAGGATGCTCTGGAATACTCCAACGCCGGCATTGCGATAGCCGTGCCTCAGGCCTTCGAGTACAAGGTGATCCTGGCCCCGTTCGACGTCATGTCCGCCGGCATCGAGGAGGGTGGTCGCCCCAGCCAGGCGGTGACGCTTTCGGCGTTTCCGATTGCCGACAGGGGCACGGCGGAGGAGTTTGCCGAGGCCAAGATGGCCGAGCTCGGCCGAAACCTTGCCATTCGGCATCTCAAGACGCACAAGAAGACCCCCATGCCCGTCGCGGGCGCCAGGGGCGCGGCCCGTCTGGTGAGCTACAGCTTCCGCGGCACGCAGTCTGTTGCCGCCCAAGTGTACTTTCTGCGTGACGTCAAGGGCAGCTCCACTCGCATCTGCTACCTCCTGACCGTGGTTACCGCGGCTCAGAAGCAGTCCAAACTTCTGCCGCTGCTTGGCGCGGTCATCAAGTCCATTCGCTTACTTCCCGTCGAGGCTCCGGAGATCCCCGCTGAAATTGAGCTTGAAGAGCCCATCAGGGACAACGAACTCGGGTTCTCCATCCGCTCGCCTAAGGGTTGGTACGTCGACCACTCCGGCGCCGGCGTGGAGACCGGCCTGATCGATTATCGCCAGGGCGGCATTCCCATGCCATCAGTCAAGATCGTTGCCGTGCCCGCCTCCGCCGACGCCGCCAGCAGCGAGGCGTGCTCGAAAAAGTTCCAGGCTATCGCCCAGTCCGTGGCTGCCAGAAATAAGCAGGAGGCAGCAACCCTTTCGGACGCCCCCGCGAAGCTGGGCGATCTGCCGGCCCACCAGTTCGTCCTGAAGATGATCGAAAAGCCGCTATCGACGCCGTCCCTGGGCAGGTCCGAGGCGACAGACGTGGTGCTTGTCCACCGTGTCACATACCTGGCCAGAAAGTCCAAGGACCCGGTCGCCTACATGATCGTCATCACCGCCAAGTCTGCCGAACGTGTCCTAGCGGAGAAACTTATGGCCACCATGGCTGCCACGTTCAAGATTCTGCCCCCCGCCACCCAACCGGCGACATCGCCCGCAACAACCAGGCCGCCCGAGATCAGGTGATTTACAAGAGCCCGCCGACCCGGGCCAGGAGAGCCGCAGCAGATGGAACTCGACACCGTCGTCAAAGCCGATTGCATCAAGTGGCTCAATAAGCAGCCCGAAGGCTTCGCTGATCTCGTCTTCGCCGACCCGCCCTTCAACATTGGCTATAAGTACGATGTCTACGAAGACAAGATGGCGTACGAGGAATACTACGACTGGACCAGGGACTGGATGAAGGCCTGCGTCCGGGCACTCAAGCCCACCGGTACGTTCTGGGTTGCCATCGGCGATGAGTACGCCGCCGAGGTCCGCATCCTGGGCCGAAAGCTCGGCCTGACGCTACGCAATTGGGTGATATGGCATTACACGTTTGGGCAGAACACCACGCGAAAGTTCTGCCGATCGCACGCGCACCTGTTCTACTTCGTTCGAGACCCGCAGGTGTTTACCTTCAACGAAAATGCGATTCGTATCTTCTCCGACCGCCAGCGCGAGTATCGCGACAAGCGGGCAAACCCGGCCGGGAAACTCCCCAACGATACCTGGAGCGAGTTCGCAAGAGTTTGCGGCACGTTCGGCGAGCGCGAGGGCTGGCACCCGTGCCAGATGCCCGAGACGCTGCTGCTGCGGATTGTCCGCTCGTGCAGCAAATCCGGCGACGTGGTCTTCGACCCGTTCTCCGGAAGCGGAACCACGCTGGTGGCCGCCAAACGTCTGGGCAGACACTACCTTGGCACGGAGATGTCGCCCAACTACATTCAGGGCATCGGCGACCGGTTGAAAAAGACCATCCCCATCGCCCACAACGAGCCCAGCGCCAACGGCCAGGCCTGGCCGGCTGAGCACCTGGCTGAACTCCAGGGCGTCTACGCTGAGGAATCCGTCCCAACCACGCTGCTACACGAGAACCGCCATCTGCTGGAGGCCTTCACCGACCACTTCAACCAGCGCCTCGCAGAGGCTGGCGTAAAGGGCAAGTACGAATCCCACCAAGTCTGGGGCCAACTTGAGCGACTCCGACCCAAGTGCGGAGATCTGCCGCGAGTGAAAACCTACGTAATCGAACCACGCGGCAAGCCCCGTAGCCTGGAGACCGGCCTGTTTGACTGATGGGCGGGGAAACGGGACGGAAGCGAAGGAGATGAAGACAATGGGGATGTCACGGCGTTCGTTTATGAAGGCGGCCGCAGTTGGGGCGGCGTGTTTGCATGGTGGCGTGGCGGGCAAACTGTATGCCGCCGCCGGTAAGGGCGGCGTGAAGCGGCCTAACATTGTGATGATCCTCGCCGACGATCTCGGTTACGAGTGCATCGGGGCCAATGGCGGGACTTCCTACAAGACGCCGGTGCTGGACAAGCTCGCGGCTGAGGGGGTGCGGTTCGAGCACGGCTACGCCCAGCCGCTTTGCACGCCGACTCGCGTGCAGACCATGACAGGCATCTACAACGTGCGGAACTACGTCCGCTTCGGCCTGCTGGACCCCAAGCAGACCACCTTCGCTCACCTGCTCAAGAAGGCAGGTTACGCGACGTGCGTTGTCGGCAAGTGGCAGCTCGGCGGCGACTTCGCGGGTCCGGGGCACTTCGGGTTTGATGAGTACTGCCTTTGGCAGCTCAACCGCCGCCCGGGCAGATATCCGAATCCCGGCCTGGAGGTAAACGGCAAGCAGATCGACTATCGCAAAGGCGAGTACGGCCCGGACGTTGTGAGCGACTTCGCGTGCGACTTCATGCAGCGAAACAAGGACAAGCCGTTCTGCGTATACTATCCGATGATCCTGACGCACTGCCCGTTTGGACCGACGCCGGACTCGCCCGACTGGGACCCGAAGGCGACGGGCGAGCCATCGTACAAGGGCGAGGCGAAGTACTTCGGCGACATGGTCACTTACATGGACAAGATCGTCGGCAAGCTGCTGGTAAAGCTCGACGAACTCGGCCTGCGCGAAAACACGCTGGTGATATTCATGGGCGATAACGGTACGGACAAGCCGGTCGTCTCGATGATGGGCGGCAGGCAGGTCGCCGGAGCAAAGGGAACCACCACAGACGCCGGAGACCACGTGCCGCTGATAGCGAGTTTTCCGTCGGGCGGCGGCAGGGGCAAGGTCTGCGGCGACCTCGTGGACACCTCGGACCTCCTGCCGACAATCTGCCAGTGCGCCGGCGCGGATGTGCCGAAATCGCTCGATATCGACGGCAGAAGCTTCCTGCCGCAAATCCGCGGCGAAAAGGGCAACCCGCGCGAATGGACCTACTGCTGGTATTCGCGAACCGGTGGCGTTGCCGGAACCAAGGAGTACGCTCGCAACCATCGGTACAAGCTCTATCGCGACGGCAGGTTCTTCGACGTCCCAGCCGACGAGTTGGAGAAGTCCCCGCTGGCGGATTCCGCCCTGACCGCCGAAGCCCGCAAGGCCCGCGCCATGCTGCAAGGCGCCCTGGACAAGTACACCAACGCTCGACCGGCGGCGCTGCTCAAAGGCGGCAAGGCCAGGCGAAAAAACAATTCCTCGAAGAAGTCGCCCAAGACGGTTAACAAGAGCAAGTTACGGTGAGACATTCGCGTTTGGTGGCGTGAGGCGCCGGCGCGATCAGGGCTGGTCGGAGGTGGTGGTCACTGGCTGGGTCTCAGCCGGCGGAGGCAGGTCTACCTTGACCACCTTCTGGGCGGTGAAGGTCTTGCCGGTGAGGTATTCCACGAACTCTGCCCGCACGGTTAGTTCGCTATGGTCCGGCGTGGCGGGAAGGGGGCAGGTGAAGGTGAAGTAGCCGCCCATGAAACCGCTTACCCAGTGCTTGGTGACGGTGTTGGGGACGTGGTTGGACTCGGCCAGGAGGTTCTTCGCCTTGGGGGCCGCGAGGTCGAAGACCTGAACTTTCACGCTCCCAGCCGTCTTGATTACCGAGCCGTGCTGGTCGATGGGTTCGATGACCACCTTAACGGCATCGTCGCCCGGTTTGGCGTCGGTGTTGGCGCCGCCGGTGCTTTTGCCCAGGCGGATTCGCTTTATGGTGTAAAGCTGTTCCAGCCGTTTTTCGCCCAAGGCCTGGAGCGTTATTATCTGCTGGTCTCGCTGGGCGAGTTGCTCGCGGAGTCTGGCGTCTTCCGTGCGCAGCGTTTCGATCTCGGTGAGTTCATTGGCCGTCGGCCCGTTGGCCGGCGTTGGCGGCACGCACGCGGCCAGCATTATGCAGGCCGTCATGACCGTCGCCTTCGCCAGCGGGGCCTGGAGGGTCATTTTGTCTTATCTCCGGCCTGGGGTTCCGGCATGCGATCGAAGATTTTGTCGACGCACCCGTACGCGACGGCCTCGTCGGCGTTGAGCCATTTGTTGCGGTCGCAGTCGCCTTCGACCTTCTC
Source organism: uncultured Planctomycetaceae bacterium (assembly GCA_964564285.1). GTDB lineage: Bacteria > Planctomycetota > Phycisphaerae > SM23-33 > SM23-33 > JAUWQU01. Next base: position 8,081 of record CAZMBZ010000016.1, read on the forward strand.
GACGGGCTGGCCTGTGTTCTCGGCGAGTATTTCGTAGAGCCTCTGCCGCAGGCGGATGATCTCCTTGGCCTCGATGTCCAGATCGGTAGCCGGACCGGTGATAACGCCGCTGACGAGCGGTTGGTGTATGAGCACTCGGCTGTTTGGCAGGCAGTATCGTTTGCCCTTTTCGCCGCTGGAAAGCAGGATGGCGCCCATGGACGCCGCCAGGCCTATGCAGTAGGTGGCCACGTCACAGCGGATGAAGTTCATGGTGTCCATGATGGCCATGCCGGCAGAGACGCTCCCGCCGGGCGAGTTGATATAGAAGCTAATGTCGGCTGTTGGGTTCTCGTTACTGAGGTAGAGCAGTTGGGCGACGATGACGTTTGCGGAGTCATCGGTGACCGGCCCGCGGAGGAAGACGATGCGGTCTCTCAGCAGTCGGCTGTAGATGTCGAACGTGCGCTCGGTTCGCCCGTCCTGCTCGACGACGGTGGGCGGGAATACTGTCTCGTTTCGTAGCATGGGTATTGGTCCGTGGGCTTGGCGCCTACTTCTTCTTCTTGTTCCTGTCCTTCTCTTCCGGCGTGCGTTCGACGATCTCGTCGACTATGCCGTACTCCTTGGCCTCGGTGGGCGACATGTACCGATCGCGTTCGGTCTCGCGTTCGATCATCTCGACGTCTCGCCCGGTGTGCTCGGCGAGAAGCTCGTTGAGGAGCTTCTTGGCCTTGAGGATTTCCTCGGCCTGGATACGGATATCCGTGGCCTGGCCGGTGACACCGCCCCATGGCTGGTGGACCATTACCTTGCTGTGCGGCAGGGCGTATCGCTTGCTCTTTGCGCCGCTGGCGAGGATCAGGGCAGCACCGCTGGCGGCCTGGCCAACGCAGTACGTGGCCACGTCGCAAGAGAGGAACTGCATCGTGTCGTAGATTGCAAGTGTGTCGTCCACGCTCCCGCCGGGCGAGTTGATGTACAGGTTAATGTCGCGGTTGGGCTGCTTGGCCTGCAACTCCAGCAGTCGCATGATGACGCTGCCTGCGGTGTTGGGGCCAATCTCGCCCCAGAGGAACAGTATGCGCTCCTCGGCCAGACGCTCCTCAAGCGTCATCTCCCGTCGGGCGATGTACTCGCGATGGGCCTGGCCGAATATGTCAGGCGCTCGATGCATTGGCTTGGCTCCTGGTTGCTCGTGCGGGGGCAATTATTCCTTGCCACCATCTGTTTTCTTATCCGCGTCGTCGGCCTTGGTTTTCTTGGTGGCCTTCTTGGCGGCTTTCTTTTCGGTCTTCTTCTCCGCCTTCTCGGCGGACTTCTTCTCGGATTTCTTCTCGGTCTTCTTGGCGGCCTTCTTTGCTGTTTTCTTGGCCGGGGCCTTCTTTTCGGGCTCTGGGTCGGCGGCAGGCTCGGTCACTTCCGCGTCATCGAGCAACTGTTCGACCACTTTGCTCTCGCGAATGGACGTGACCACCTGGTCGAGAGTACCGTCGGCTTCCAACTGGTGCCGCATACGCTCGGGCCTCTGACTATACTGCTGGGCCATGTACGCGACCTGGGCGTTGACTTCCTCTTCGGAGACATCGATCTTGCGGTCATCGGCGATCTTGCCCATGATAAACGAAAGCTTCAGGTCTCGACGGGACTCGTCGGCGACCGAGGCCTGCATCTGGGTCATTCGCTCCTCGACCTGTTCCTGCGGCAGGCCCATCTGGAGCAGGTCCACGTAGCGACGTTGTAGCAGCTTGGCCGCGTGACGCTTGGCCACGCCCTCGGGCAACTCGAAATCGGTGTTGGCGACGAGATACTCATCCACCTGCTGCCGCATCGCCCGGCGGACCTCCGTCTGCACCTGGATGCCCATTCGGGCCTTCATGCCCTCGCGAAGCTCAGCCAGCGAATCGTAGCCCATTGACTTGGCGTACTCGTCGTCAATATCCGGAAGCACGCGCTTGCGGATCTGGTTGATCGTAAGCTCGACAGTCGCCTCCTTGCCCTGCCAGCTCTCGTTGGGATGGGCGTCGGGAACCTTAACCGTAAGCTCGACGGTGTCGTCGGCCTTCTTGCCGGTGAGCTTCTCGCCGAGGTCCAGCATGGGCAGGCCTTCGATCTGGCCCGGGGCCACGTGAAGAGTCGCCGTGGTGGTTGTTTCCTCGATGCCATCGCCGGCAATTTTCGCGGCCACGACCGCAACGTCGTGGTCCTCGGCCGGGGCGTCGGTGTCCTCGTAGTGGGCGTGGCTGAGGCGGATTCGCTCTATGGCGTCGTCGATGCGTTCGTCGGTGACTTCCAGTGCGGGCTTGTTGACGGCGATGCTCTTGAGTTCCGGCAGGTCGAACTCGGGGGCGATCTCGACTTCGAAGCTGTATACAAGCTCGCCGGCCTCGGGCAGTTCGATATCGTCAAGTTTCAGGTCCGGCTCGCCGAGAACCTTCAACTCGCTCTTTTCCATGGCCTTGCCGAGGCTATCGCCGAGGATGGCGTTGCGGACGTCACTTTGAACTTCCTTGCCAAAACGCTTTTCGAGCAGCCTGCGCGGCGCCCGGCCGACGCGGAAGCCCGGCACCTGCGCCGACGTGCTGAGCTCGCCGAACATTTCTTCTCGCTTGGCGGCGATCTTCTCGGCCGGGACGGTCACGGTGACCTTCTTCTTGAGGGTTCCGGCGTCATCGACTTGCACACCGTAGTCCGGACCCTTGTCCTCTTCGGCCTCGGGAGCGACTTCGGCGGCGGCTTCGATTTCGGGCTCAGTGGCCTCGGGAGCCTCGGGGGCGGCTTCGGTCTTGGGCTCAGTGGCCTCGGGGGTAATTTCGGCAGCTTCGGTCTTGGGCGCTTCGGTCTCGGGTGTGGTTTCGTCGGGGGTCTTGGGTTCTTGGGTTTCGTCAGCCATGGGTAGTCTCTTGCAAAAACATGCGTTGAGTCCAGAGACGCCCACTAGGCGCCTCCCCGTCAACGCGGAGCACATCCCGGCCGGGATGCTGTGCGCATACCCCAGTCCGGGAGGAATAGAACCTTTTACGCCAATTCTGCGGGCAGGTCAAGCCCGCGAATCACAAGTCTTTGTGTCGGATTGGATCCAAGCATACTAAAGCATAGCAATCCCAAACGTCAAATGGCCCCGGCGGAGTCGCCGCACGGGCAAACAGGAACGCCAGATCGCGGCCCTTCAGGGCTGTCGAAGCTCTTGCAGGGCTGCCCTTACCTGCTCGGGCGTGGTGGCGGGAGCGAGACAGGTTTGGGCCCGGCAGATGTAGGCTGTCGGCTTGGCGGCGGGGGTCAGGCCGAGGGACTTCAGGGTCTTGGCGTGGGTTTTGTCGGCCGGGTCGAGCGCAATTACTATCACCCCCGGAACATAGCTTCGCATGGCGGCCTGGGAGAGTGCCTTGGTGGCTTCGCTCCCGGTCGGGCCGACGATCACCACGCTGCGAGGGCCAGCGAGGTGCTGGTCGATGGCCTGGGCGTAGCCTGCCAGGAACAGGCCCCAGTCGCGCCCGGCCGCGCCCGCGAAGCCGGACAGGGCCTTGGCCGCTGCCTGGGCATACCGCGGGCGGTCTGTCACGTGGGCCAGGTCGATGAGCATTTCCGCCGCCACCGAGGCCGGGCTGCGAGATGGCGAATCTTCCCAGCTTTGTCGCGGTGGGACGGCTGCGGGGTTGGGGGTATTTCCGGTGGGGTGCGGTGGTGCGCTCAGCAGGCCTCCATCCTTCTCGGTGAGGTTTTCGATTATGTACTCAGCCAGGATGTTCGTGGCCTGGAGATACTTCTGGTCCGAGGTCACCTGCCAGGCGTGCATCAGCGCCCGTGCCATCCAGGCCTGGTCTGCCAGCATGCCGACATTCCGCAGGCCTCGCGGCTTTTTGCCTTCTCGGTAGTGGGCGAAGACGCCGTTTGCATCCCGCAGGTTCGCGAGCAGTCCGTCGAGGCAGGCAAGGGCAGTATCGCGGGCGGGATCGTCATCGAGACGCTGGGAGTATGTCAGGTACGCATCAATCATCATGGCGTTGAGGTCGACCAAGATGGTCTTGTCCACCAGCGGCGCGGGCCGGCGGTGGCGGGTGGCCAGAAGTTTGGAGCGGGCGTCGGCGACGCGACGGAGCACTTCATCGGCCTGGATTTCCAGCAGTGCGGCGACTTTTTGGGGCGTCTGGGTCAAGTGCGGAACATTCCTGCCGGGACGTTCGTGCATATCGCCCGCCTGGTCTATCCCATACCAGGCGATTACAACACGGGCGGTTTTGGCATCCAGGGCGGCTCGGATTTCGTCGGCGGTCCACGTGAAGTAGTCGCCATCGTCGTCGAGGCCCACGTCGGCGTCCTGGCTGGCGAAAAAGCCTTCTGTTTTTCCATTGGCCAGGTCGCTGCCGCCGAGGACGCGATCAACCCAGTCGCGGATTTCCCCGGCGATTCGGGCGTAGTCTTTGTTTCCGGTCAGTGCGTATGCATCCGCGTACAGGCCCAGCAGTGCCGCGTTGTCGTATGCCATCTTCTCGAAGTGCGGCACGTGCCACCGTTCATCGACGCTATATCGGTGGAACCCGCCGCCGACCTGGTCGTAAACTCCGCCGCGGGCGAGGGCATCCAGCGTGTGGGTGAGAACGCCCTGGCTGCGGTCGTCGCCGGCCCATGCCCGGGCAAGCAGCAGGCGCAAGCCCTGCACGTTAAAGAATTTCGGCGCACCACCGAACCCGCCGTGTTGCCCGTCGTGGCCTGCGAGTATGCCGGCGTGGATTTCACTGACGATTTCGGCGTCGAGCTCGCCCGGCTTGTCGTAGGATGATCTGCCAAGACGCTGGACTTCGGCCTTCATAGCGGCTGAGGCCTTGCCGATCTCGTTGCGTTTTGTTCGCCAGGCGTCATCGAGATGCCTCAGTAGTTCCACCATGCCCGTGCCTGCTCCGCGAGGCGGACCTGCTCGCGGCGGGATGAACGTTCCCTTGAAAAGCATGTCCCCGTCGGGAGTAAGGACGACCGTCAGGGGCCAGCCACCGCCGTGGGAGTCTATCAGGGCGGGGTTGCGCTGGAAGTGCGCGTCGATTTCCGGCTGGCGGTCCCGGTCGATGCGTACGGCAATGAACTTTTCCGCCACCAGCGCCGCCACCTCGTTGTCCTCGTAGGTTTCGCGGTCCATAACGTGGCACCAGTGGCACCAGGTGGCGCCGATATCCAGCAGGATGAGCCTGTCGGCGGCACGGGCCTTTGCGAACGCCTCCGGCCCCCAGTCCAGCCAATCGATGTGCCCGATGGGGGCGGGCTCGGTGGTCGCGCCGGCGGCGGGATTCTGGGCCGAGGCGTCTGCACTTTTCTGTGTCATGGGGTTTTCCTTCCGGTCGGCAGAGGGCTTGCTGCACCCGACCGCCGCGAGGGCCAGAATCCCTGCCGCGATCAATGGCAGGTATCGGACGAAGTAATGTTTCGGTTCTCTCATATAAACATTCTAGGTTTCTCTCCGCGAGGCCCGGTCGGAGTATTGACCAGGGCAATCGCATCTAAATTCCCCCTGTAAGGACCTTCAGCAGATAATTGTGTCCCCGCCGCAGCAGAGACGCTTGGTCTTGATGCCGCCATCGTTGGTTTTCTCGGATTTCAGAAGGTTCAGCGCAATGCGGGACAGCCGTGAGAAGTTCTCGGCGGCGTGGCCCTTGCGAATGCGGCAGTCATCTTCGCGGAAGCTGATGTCCAGGCACCAGTGCAGGTTGTTCTCCACGCCCCAGTGGCCGCGAATGTACGCCAGCAGGCCCGAGGCGTTGTCAGCCGGCAGGTCGGTGATGTAGTAGCGGTACTCGGTGGATGTCTTGTCTCCCACCGTTCGCTTGGATCGAACGCGAATGAGGCTTCGCAGATTCTTCCACTTTCCTTTCTCCGCGAACCAGCCGACCTCCGAGGTCGCCCAGATGCCGCGTTCTTCGATGCGACCGTGCTGTAGGCGATGCCGTGACAATCATCCCGCAAGCACTGGTCAAAGAGCATCACAGTCTCCTTGTGCAGCGAGCCCTGGTTGCCCTTGAGTTGCAGGATGTAATGGCCGCCCTGCTGGACGATCCGCTGGGCAATCTTCTTCTGGCAACCAGCGGCGTCGATGGTGACCACCGCGCCTTGCAGGTCCAACAACTTCATCAGTTTGGGAATGGCCTTGATCTCGTTGCTCTTGGCGTCGGTGGCCAGTTGACCCAGGACCATGTGATTGGCCTGACACCAGGCGCTGACCATGTGGATGGCGGCCTTGCCGTTGGCGGTGTCGAGGCTGCGGCGAATGGTCTTGCCGTCGATGGCGATCAGGCGTCCAGCCGAAACCGTGGTCAAGTCGGCAAATCTCGCCGAATGCGCCAAGCCGCTTTTCGATTACATCGAAAGCCAAATCTCCTATCGGCGTAAGGCATGCAAGCAGATCTACGGCGCCGGCGGATGGAAGAACTTCCCTGCCGGCAGCGCGTGGTATGCCTGGCACTTCGCCGAGCATTTCAAGTTCAACCAGGACCTCGGATACCTGAAGGAACACGCCTACCCGGTGCTCAAGGAACTGTCCGAGCACTGGCAGGACCTGCTGATCGCAAGGCCGGACGGGGAACTCACCACCCCAAGAACCATGTCCCCGGAACACAAACCCAAGCAGTATGGGATCAGCCAGGACCGTCAGATCGTACATAATCTGTTTACGGATTACGCCCGGGCGGCAAGCCGCCGGAAGCTGGATGCCGATTTCAAGCGCCAAGTGCTCGCGATGCGCGACCGCCTGGTCAAGCCACGGATCGGTCGCTGGGGGCAGTTGCAGGAGTGGGAGAATGACCACGACTCGCGATATTGCACGCACCGCCATATCCAGCATCTGTTCGCGGCCTTTTCCGGTTCACAGATCTCGGCCTCGCAAACGCCGGAATTGGCCAACGCGGCGGTAAAGAGCCTTGAGGCAAGAGGTCACGGCCGGTCTGGATGGTCCAAGGTCTGGCGGATCAGCATCTTCGCACGGCTGCGGAGGCCGGAACTGGCCTATCGTCAACTGTCGAACATGTTGTGGTCCGGGCCCTTTGGCAGATTCCACGACCATCTCATGTGGGAGGGCAAGAAGCAGATCGACGCGCCGTGCGGCTATGCCTCGGGCGTCTGCGAAATTCTGCTACAGAGCCACGAAACGCTGGATGAAACCGACGGCAGGTATGTCATCCACCTCCTGCCGGCCCTGCCCGGAGCCTGGCCCGAAGGCAAGGTGAAAGGCCTGCTCGCCCGTGGCGGATATGAGATCGACATCAAGTGGAAAGACGGCAAGTTGACACAGGCCGTAATCAGAAATGTGTCAAGCCCCAACGGTGAGTGTGTGGTCCGGTACGGAGGCATCACCAGAACAATCACCTTGCCCAAGGGAATGTCCCGATCCGTGCATCGGGGGAACTTCGCTGGTTGATCTCCAGCGCATACCGCCCAAAGTGCTCGAGCGCAAGTCGAACTTATCGGCATTGCCGGCATTTGTTTCGGCGGATCAGTTGTGGATGGGTGAAGTGCTGCGCATTTTCTAAACGGGTCGCTATCGCCGCCGCCACATCAGGAACCCATGGAATTCGCTTGCCGAGACGCCAAGGCAAGATACGATTATTGACATTCGTTACGCTGTTGGTTGGCAGACAGGAGATTGGCAATGTCGCACACAATATCTCGCAGAACTTTCTTTCGGCTGGCCGCCGCCACATCAGTTGGCGAGGCGATGCTTCCCAAGGACATCCTCGCTGCCGATGCACCCGGCGCGCCAGGCGCGACGCCATCGCCAGGCGACTCCGTCGCAGCTCAAAAGGAAGGCCTCCAATTGCAAGGAAACCGTTTCTTCACTTTCAACACGGTCGTCCGCGTCCGCCAGATTGAGACATCGCGCAATAACGCTGCCGGCCCGGATGAGTCGAGCATTCACACTCCCAAGGAAGCCCGCACGTTTCGAGATACGGTGGAGAAGAGCTGGCCCGGAGCACGAATCACCTGGGCATTCAGTTGGCTTGCCCTGAAGGACCAGCGCTCGAATTATCGCGACTTGAAAGCTCTCGTTGTCTCCTATCAAAAGGAGTACGGTGACGAAATCACTTTCCTTCCCGGCGGGTTCTTTGCAAACATGTATAACTCGCGAGAGCAAGTCAATCGTGACTTGCATGACGGCCTGAAGATGGTCTCGGAGATGGTGGGCGACGGATACCGACCCAAAAGTGTAATCGCCGGCTTTCTTGCTGCCGAAAACCTGCGGTTCCTCGCCGAAAAGGAGGGCATCCACGTTTGCCAGGGAAACATCTGGAGCCAATATGCCATCGATAATGGCGACGGTGACGGCTCGATCTCGTACCCTTATTATCCATCGCGCGAGCATTTCTGCAAACCGGCCCAGGGCAAGGATGATCTTATTGATTGTGTCAACCTCGATGGATGGACGTGCGATTTTCTGACCGCGCGATTTCCGGGCGGTTCGGTCTGCCGCAGCCGCCAGGGCGTCGGGCCGATCGAAACGGTTCTACATCTGGGCACCGAAATTGGGACAAAAGAAATGCTGGCCACCACGGCCGCCCATTTCGACGATGGATTCAAACTCAACAACTTCGCCTGGATCAACTGTATCTGGGAAATGGGCCTTGTCGAAGGACGCAAGATCTACGGTTACAAAGGGCGCAACGGACTTGATGGCATGAAAATCTGGTTCTCCGAAATGCGGCGCCGCTGGCCAAAAGCCAAGTGCATTACCCAAGGCGAGTTCGGATTGCTTTGGCGTGAGCAATTCAAGAACAATGACAAGCTGAATTATCGGTTCGTTCAACGCGGAACCGGTATCGGCGGGTCCGATCCCGACATGGAAATCCGATGGTTTATGAATAAGGATTTCCGACTGGCCCTTTTGAGAAACTGGAAAGCCAATGAGCCAGAAAAGGTCATCGACTTCACCCGCTATGACCTCAAAGCCACGGAACCCGACGACCCCAAACCAGGGCAGCACACTCGCAACTGGAGCTTGATCAACCGGATCAACCAAAAGGGCATTCGTCCCGAGGATAAACCGATTGCAATCGAGCAGTTGACCGCCCAAGAGCAGGCAATCATCAAAAGACGATATCCCGACCTGGTAAAGGGCAGCTCGAAATAAGTTCAGGCCCCTGACCACAAAGGCCGCTAAGTTCGAAGGGCAACAAACGCCGGCAAGCTACTTCTTCTTTTCCGCGGTCAGCGATTTGATCAGGTCCACCTCTACTTGTCGATACGGAGTTCCGTCAGGCCGGAGCACGTCGTGATGCCATATCTTCGGCTCGGCGGTGAACTTTCTTCTCCACGAGGCCCACGGGTACTGGGTCTGTATCTTGCCTGCGACCCAGCCCCAGTTGTAAGCCGCGATCTTGTTCTTCTTGAAGTACGGCAGGTGTTCTTTGAAGTTGCTGCCTGAACCGCGTGCCAGATACTCGGTGCATAGCAGCGGCCGACCGAAGGGCTTGAGCGAGCCGACCCGCTCCATCGTCTTGGCGATACGGTCGTAGATGTGGAATGAAATTACGTCGGAGTTCTCACGAATGAAGCTGTTCAGTGCGGTGGCCCTTGGGCCAATCCATTGATTGCTCCAGAGGCCGGTGGTCAACGGCTGGCTTGGGTTGATCTGCCGGGTCCACGTGAACATCTTTTTCAGCAGGAGCAGGCATTTCTCCTCCTTTTCGGCGGTGGTCATGCGGTCTTCCTTGCCGTCATTGCCCGGTTCGTTGTAGAGATCCCAGGCCAGGATCCGCTTGTCATCCTTGAACCGGCCTATCACTCCCTTGAAGTAGGGTTCCAGCGAATCGTGCTTGCGGACATCCCTGAGGACTTCGATATGTGGTGACTGGACCCAGCCGGAATTATGCAAATGGGGTCTGGGCTCTGGTTGTTTGCCGAGTTTGGGATGGGGGTTCCAGACGCTGTCGCACAATACGAACATAGGCCGTATGCCGTGCTTGTCGGCAATGCGGAGAAACTGATCGATGCGCTTGAGGAACCCTTCACTGTCCTGCTGCCAGAGCATGTCATGAAGATAAACGCGAACGGTGTTCATCCCGATCCCGGCAGCCCAGCCGAGTTCACGATCGATCGTCGCCGGATCAAACGTGTCGGCCTGCCACATTTCGAGCTGATTGATCGCGTTGGATGGAATGAAATTACACCCCACCAGCCAAGGCTGCTGACCGTGCCACTTCCGAGCCTTTTCGATTGACCACCGGCCCGGCAGGGTCAAGTCCGCATCGGCCGCCGCGAGGGGAGATATCGACGCAAGCAACGTTATCAAAACCGTCGAAGATATGAATATCCAGTTCATGGTTCGGTTCGCCTTATTTGTTGAGCTTGCCGGCGATTCCCATTTGCGGCGAGCCCGACTACGCTGCCGGGTAGCTCACGGAGAATGTCGCCGGCTTCTGGTACCCAGTCGCGCGATTCCCGCACCGGTGATTGTACGACAACCACCATGCCGTCGCCACGTTCGCCGGGGCAGGGCCTTGTGCTTATCATATAACATGCGAAAATGTCCGACGCGCCGCGCGATTCTCGCGGTTTCATAAACTGCAAGTCATGGCGAAGATACACGGATAATGGAAATGGCCCGAGAAGGCTCGCCGTCGGGCAGTACGGCACGCGGCATAGACCGTTTCGAGGGGCTGCAATCAACATTGAAGGAGTAATCATGGCAAAGTTGGAGATTCTGCTCGTGAGCGTCTTAGTCCTTACGGGGCCTTGCGTGATGACTGAGACAACAGGAACTGCGGCGCGTGCGGCCGAAGCGCCGGCTCAATCGGACGCTTACCGTAGTGCGGCTTTGCAGGGCGGGACGGGTCGGTATGTTTTCGGCGGCAAGGACTTTGCCGCATTCAAGCCGTATGTCCGGCAAATGCTTTCTCCAGGCGGCGTCAACCCGTTGCGGGATAACGTGGCCGACCACATCCACCATCACGCACTGATGTACGCTGTTGCCATCGACGGCGTGGATTTCTGGTCGGAGCGAAAGGCCTGCGGCAGGCAAATCCAGCGGAGCGTATCTAAGGAGTTCAGATCGGTTGACAAGCTGGCCGTCGAGGCCATAAAGGCCAGGATCGACTGGACCAAACCGGATGGCAAGACGATCATCGCGGTCGAGAAGCGCACTATCGAGCTTTACCGCGTGACGCCTGGTGTGACGCTGGCAAGCTGGCGGACGCAGCTCGCCCCGCAGGCCGGGGCAAAGTCGATCAGGCTCACCGGCAGCCATTACTTCGGTCTGGGGATGCGATTCGTCAAGTCGATGGACAATGCATCGACGTTCACCTTCGCCGACCCCGCCGCCAAGGGGCTGATTGTCCGGGGCGACGAGAAGCTCACGCCGTCCGCCTGGGCGGCATGCACGGGGAAGGTGGATGGCAAGACGGTAACGGTGGCGATGTTCGACCATCCGAACAACCAGCGCCCGGCCCTGTGGTTTACGATGGGCAAACCGTTTTCGTATCTGTCCGCCACTATCAACCTGTGGAAGGATCCAATGGTGGTGAACGCCGGCGAGGAACTGGACGTTTGCTACGGCATCGCCGTATGGGACGGCAAGGCGACGCGGCCGCAGATCGACGCCGCGTGGGGCCAATGGAAAAAGCTCGCCCCCGCGCCGAAGCAACCGACCAGGGCCAAGCAGCAGGGAAAAGACAAGAGCGAATAGCCGCAACACAAAACCGCGCACACCAGCGCACCAGGAGCCAACCATGAGTAACCCGAACCCCGCCAACGAAACCAACACGTCCGGGACCACTCGTCGGCAGTTCATTAAGCGAACCGCCGCCGCGGCCGGGGCGATGACCTATGCCTCGACGATCCAGTTCGCCACCGGCCAGGTCAAGGGCGCAAACGACCGCCTTGGCATTGGCTTTATCTCATGCGGCAGCCGGTCCGGGTCTCACTTCAACATGGTCCGCCACCTTCGCGACAAGGCGAAGGAACCCGTGGAGATCGTCGCCGCGTGCGACATCTACCGCCCGCGGCTGGAACGGCGGCTGAAAGAAAACAAGCTCGACAAGGGGTATCGCGACTATCGTGAGCTTCTGGCCGACAAGAACGTGGACGTCGTCTGCATCTCGACGCCGGAACATCACCACGCCGCCCAGTCGATCGCGGCGCTCGAGGCGGGCAAGCATGTCTACTGCGAGAAGCCCGTCACGCACTGGACACAGTTCGAAATGACGCGGAAGCTCGCCGACGTGGCCGCCAAGAGCAAGTGCGCCTTCCAGCTAGGCACGCAGGCGATGAGCGATCCGGTCTGGGGCCAGATGAAGAAGCTCGTGGCCGACGGCTTGATCGGCAAGCCGATATTCGGCGAGACGAGTTTCTTCCGCCTGGGCGACTGGGGCGAGCGCGGCATGCGTGTCGACGACCGCAACGCGAAGCCCGGGCCGGACCTCGACTGGGACGCCTTCCTTGGCGATAGGCCCAAGGTGCCCTTTGACATCGACCGCTTCTTCCGCTGGCGCCTGTTCAAAGACTACGCCGGCGGGCCGTCGACGGACGTCTACCCGCACTGCCTGACGCAGGTGGTGGACATCCTTGGCCTGGGCATGCCGGAGTCGGTCGTGGGCGTCGGAGGCATTCACAGGTACGACTACAAGCTGCGGGACGTGCCGGACACCTTCAACCTGCTGGCCCAATATCCCGAGAAGGTCACCGTCTCGGTGCTGGGCACGTGGGGTAACGACTTCAACGCCGACGAGGGCCGGCGCGGCTCGGGCGCCCGCATGCCACTCATCCGCGGGTGGGACGGCACGCTGCACATCGACCGCGACAATCGCACACTCGTGTTCACGCCGGTCCGAGCAAGAGGCGCCAAAGGCCGCAAGACGTTCCCCATCACCGGCGGCGAGGACAACATCCAGCACTGGAAGAATCTCCTGGACTGCGCCCGCGCGGGCACGAAGGACACCAACAGTCCGATGGACCTGGCCTTCCGCACACAGACCGTCCTCCAGATGGCCATGATGGGCTGGCAGGCGGGCAAGACGGCGAAGTTCGACGCCAAGGCCCGCAAGGTCGTCCTGTAACGGCGGATTTCTCGCGGGGGTGAGACATCGCTATCCGGCGCGCTTGCATTTGCGTTTCGCGCATGCGATTCGCGCTCAGGCCACCAGGGAGCTCCCGGTTACGATCCGAAACCCAGCCTTGGCAAGTGGTGTCTCTGACCCGCACCCGGCGGTCGGCCGGGCCGGGCTTGATGGCCGGCACATCGATTTTCGGTTCCTGGTGGGAACTTATCGGGCGGTCAGACGTCTAGTCTCGTACTGGGCCGTTCCTCTTACCAACACAAGGAGCCGAACATGAAGTGGTGTGCAATACTGCTGACACTGGCGGTGTCTTCTCTCGCCCAGGCCGCTGCCGAGCCGGTCAAGCCGGTCGCGTGCGACCCCGCCCTGGTTATGGAACCCCGAGTAATCCGCGCATACGGCTTCAATCCCGCCAAGCGGCAACCGGGCGACGGCATCGTGCATCCGAAAGCCGTCACCGCAAAGCTTCCGGGCACGGGGCTACCGATCCATGTGGCGATCGACTCCGACGGGGCAGACACCGGGACACTCAACGTGCTCCGCCTGGACTTCGGCGGCGCCGGGAAGTTCGCGGGCAATCTCGCGGCGAGCCTGAAGCTTCCCGGCCCCGTCAAACGCGGCCGCCGCGTGAGATTCGGCCCGGCCACGCTGAGAGTCATACGCAACGGCAAGACGATCCCCTTGATGGTGAAGGGCTCGTACATCACGCACAGCGACATAGATCACCAGCTAAGGCTGCAGTTGGGGACGGCCCTGGAATCGATCTGCACCTTCGGCAACAAGCGCCGCACCGTGCGCCTCGTCGATGGCGACACCAACCTCACTTGCACGGACAAGGCGGCCCGAGCCCCCAAGCCAGGCGGGCTGAACGGCCACGACACCGTTGTCGTCTACGACGAGGACGGCTCGCTCATCAAAGGTTATTACGGCCATCCGATACTCGTCGACGGGACGTGGTACGACGTGACGCTCTCGGCCGACGGCGCGAAGATCGTCGTCAGCCCCACCGACGTCGAAATGGCAACGTTGAAGATTGCCCAGCAGGGATGGACCGCCAGGTTGTTCGGCGAAAAGCACATCCTGAACTTCCGCGGATCGGATAAGCCGATAGCCATACCGGCCGACCGCTATACCTTCGGCCAGTTCCGCCAGCTTTCATCGCCGGACGCGAAGGGACGGACCGGGTCGTTTGGGCTGACCTGGATGCGGAACTATCGCAAGCGCGGACAAGCCGACAGAAAGTTCCGCGCCGTCGCCGGAGAAACCGCCGAAGTATCCATTGGCACACCCCTGACGGCCCGGGCTGATGCCTCCGTCGACGGGCGAACGGTGAAGTTCACCCTCACCATCCTCGATGTGTCCGGGGCGGAGGTCGATCGCGTAACGCTGCCAAGAGGAAACTGGGCCAAACCCAAATTCCAAATACTCGATGAAAATGGCAAGGTCGTCCACTCCGGCAAACTGGGCTTCACGTGAGGCGGCGGCCACTCGACGCACACATGGCGTGTGCCAGGAAATCTCGGAAGAACCTTCACCATTGAGCCCATCTACGATGCAGGCCCGTTTGAAGTTTGTGCTCAAAACAAGCGTATCACCGTCGGCGAGTTGCTGGCCATCCGAGGCCGAGTGGTGGACCACAAAGGCAGCCCTGCCGCCGGCGCCAAGGTCTTCCTGCGGGAGAAGTCGTCCATGAGATTGGTGGATGGCAAGCCAGAGAGTTTCTCGGGGCACCGGAGCGTCACCGACAAGGATGGCCGATTCGCAATCGACGCCGCCAAGGGCAAGGGGACCGGCCTGGTCGTCTCCGCCCCCACCTGCCATGTCTGGCATGTTCCCTTGGGCGATACGCCGGGGGAGATTACCATTAAGCTCCCGGAGCCAGCCACGCTCGAACTGCTGTACGACATTCCCGGCGACGCTCCCAAGGCCAAAATCGCGATCCACATGAAGTCCTGGGACATGCCCGGCTGGAAGCGGGTGGCCGGCACCGAACGAACGGTCATCGTCCCCCAAAGTGGCCGGGTGGTCCTCAATGACATGACGCCGGGTCTCTACGACATCTGGCGATCAAAGATTGTCATTGTTGGCCGCAGCGGCACCGGGGCGTTTTGCGACCGCGGGAACTTCACCCTTACGGGCGGCAAGACCGCGACGGCCGACTTCGTCCGCAAGGAAGGCCACCCCGTTACCGGACGAATCAGAGGTATGGCGCAGGACAGCGCCCCCGGCGTGGAACTCATGGTGCAGCGTAAAGTCACAACACCGCCGCATGCCGGCACCATCCTGCCGGCCGTCAAACGGACCCTCGCAGACGCCCTCGCGTCCAAGCCGAACGCCGGCACCGTCGCGCCAACCGTCAAATGGATCACCTTCGACGCGCTCGCATGCAAGCCGAACGGGCCGTTCAAAACGGCAAGACTCTCACCGGGCACCTACACGATCTCGGCCAAGGCATACGCCCCCATGTCCAACCGCAACCGGTACTCCTTGGGCCTATGGCGTCGATCCCCGGCCTATACCGGCTCGGCCACGGTCACCGTCGGAAAGGACCGCCCGCCGGCGGAGGTCATCATCAAGATGACCAAACCCAAGAAGTAGGCCAGCGCGAGATACAAACTGGCTGGATAGCGTCATCAAGCCTGGATGCGGATGGGCGGCCCGCTCACCCTTACCGCTCCGTTCCGACAGGCAATAGGCGGCGTCGGCGACGCTATTGCGGCGGCTCGACCGGCGCGGCGGGTTCCGCGACGGCCTCGGGCGCCTGGCGCTTGCGCTCGCCGTAGACCTCCCTGCCACGATCGATGGAGATTGCGAGCAGGATAAGCAGGCCGAGGTAGACATTCATGTAGTACGGGTTGGCTTTTATCTCGATGAGCCCGTGGCGAATGAGCGTGTAGATGATCCCGCCCATGAGTATGCCCAGAGCGGAGATGACCCCGCCGTTAAGGCCCGTGCCACCAATAATCGCCACGGCGAACGAAACGATCAGCCAGGAGTCGCCGGTTTCAGGGGCGGCCGAGCCTAGCTCCGACGCGTACAGTATCGCCGCCAGGGCCGCGAAGAATCCCGACAGGACGTTGGCCGAGAGAATCATGCGATCGGTGCGGATGCCCGATAGCCTCGCCGCATCCTCGTTGCCACCCGTGGCGAGCATGCGCCGGCCAAAAACGGTGTTGCGGTACATGTACGCCACGCCAACCAGAACGACCAGCATGACCAGGAAGAAATATGGCACACCGAATATATTTCCTTGCCCGACAACCGTGAAAGAATCTGGAACAGCGTAGGGATTGCCTCCCGATATTCCCGACCGCAGGCCCATGAAGATGAACATCGTCGAGAGCGTCACAATGAACGAGTTAATCTTGACCTTGACGATGAGCAGGCCGTTGACCAGTCCACATGCCGCCCCAACCGCCAGGCCGACCGGCACGGCAGCCCAGCCGGAGAGCCCCCAGTCTTCCAAGCACAGTCCCAGCGCCACGGTTGTCAGGCTCCCGATAGCGCCCACCGAAAGGTTCATACCGCCGACGACCAGGCAGACGGCCTGGGCAAGGGCTATCAGTACGAACTGGGCCACCAGCCGCGACACGACGAACTGCGTGTAAGGCGACAGGAACGTTTCCGAATAGGCCGCGATCACGCCGAACAACAAGGCGGCGGCGATTATCAGTCCGATGGTTCGCCCGGGTATAAGCACCCGACGCTCCAGGCTGGACTGACGCGTATAAGTTCCGGGCATGGGTGGTGGTGTCTGAGTCACTAGGGTGTTCCTTTGGTCTTACTGCAAGTACTCTCCGATAGCCATGCTGATCTCGTCGTATGTCCTGGCTGGATCATCGACGTTGTCGACCTCGCCGACGATCCGCCGATCGCGGAATACGAGAATTCGATTGGCCAGTCGCACAATTTCCGGCATGTCCGAGGAAATCAGGATGATCGACTTGCGGTCTTCCTCGGCCAGGCGGCGGACGAGGCGGTGGATCTGCTCCTTGGCGCCCACGTCCACGCCGACGGTCGGCTCGTCGATTATCAGCACGTCGCAGTCGGCCGCCAGCCACTTGGCCAGGCTTACCTTCTGCTGGTTTCCGCCGCTTAGGTTCTCGGCGATCTGGGCCAGCCCCGGCGTGCGAATATCGAGGCTCTCGACCATCTCGTGGGCGGTCGCATCCTCCTGCCGCGGGCTAATCCATCGCGTGAGCTTGTTGACCATGCGAGGCCAGACCGTGATCGTCAGGTTCGCGCGAACCGTGTCCGCAAGCAGCAGGCCCTCTTCCTTGCGGTTCTCCGTGAGGTAGCCGATCCGGTAACGATAGAGGCTGTCGGCGATCGAGCGTATCCGCGCGAGCTCGCCGCGGACTACGACCCTGCCGGCGTCCATGCGGTCCTCGCCGATCAACACGCGGGCCATCTCCGTCCGCCCGGCCCCGACCAGGCCGTAAAGCCCGAGTATCTCGCCCTCGCGCAAACTGAAGGAGGCGTCCTCTATCTTGCCAACACGAGTGAGGCCCTCAACCCGCAGGACCTCGACGTCGCGGCTGAAGTTGACCCGGCCGAGATGGTCTTCCTTGCACTCCCGGCCAATCATCATGCGGATCAACTCCGGACGGTTCAACTCGCTTGTTGGGCGCGTCTCGATATGCCTGCCGTCGCGAAGCACCGTCACGCGGTCGCAGAGGGCGAAGACCTCCTCGAATTTGTGCGAGACGAACACGAGCACCACACCAGTCTTCTTGAGGTCGTTGAGGATGTCGAAGAGGGTCTTGACCTCATGCTTGGTCAGTGTGCTGGTAGGCTCGTCCAGAAGTATCACGCGGGCATTGGACGCAAGGGCGCGGGCGATCTGCGTGAGGCGCTTCTGGGCGGGACTCAGGCCCTTCATCAGGGCCGTGGGAGGAACGTCCAGGCCGACCATGTCCATGTACTTGAGCGCCCGCTCGTTGACGGCCGACCAGTTGATGATGCCCGTCGGCCCGTACGTCACGAGCTTGTCGAGCATGATGCTCTCAGCCACCGTGTTCTCGCGAACGATCTGGATTTCCTGGTGGACGATGTCTATGCCGAGAGCGAGGCTTTGGCGGTAATCCCGGCTGTGGACGGGCCGGCCTTCGAGAAAGACTTCGCCCTCGTCGGCCTGGTAGATGCCGCAGATGATATTCATCAGCGTGCTCTTGCCCGCACCGTTCTCGCCGACAATGGCGTGAATCTCACCGGGAGCGAACGTAATGCTCACATCGTCCAATGCCCGGACGCCCGGAAACGATTTGCTTATGTGTTTAAGTTCGAGCATGCCGGTGTAACCTGCCTGCGCAAAAACGAACGAAGCTGGCGAGGCAGCTACTTGGCCGGTTGCGTTGCAGCCGGGACCGGGGCCGTCAGGTACTTCGTCTTGAGTTCCGCCACAATGCCGTCGGTAATCTTCTGAACTTCCTGGGCATAGGTGTCCACGTTGTCCTTGGTGATAACCACGATGCCAGCGTTGATGAACTGGTAGGGCTTAACGGGCTTCCAGCCGTCGAGCATCAGCTTGAGGATCAGCGTGGAGATGTAACCGTGCCCGAAGGGGTTCTGGGCGACAGTGGCGTCGATCGAACCGTCGCGGATGGCCTTGATGACCGTAGGTCCGGTGTCGATACCTATGTAACGAATACGCTTGTGACTGGCATTCTTGTGCCACTCGGTCAGAATCGCCGCCGCCGCAATCGTCGGGTTGTAGCCCGTCGTGATAATGCCGTCGATGTCCTTGGCGCCCGCAGCCAGCGCTCCGTCAATCTTCTCCTTGGCAACGCTCACCTGGGACATATCGCTGATGGTGTTGTATATCTTCACATTCGGGTACTTGGCGACGACCTCCCTGATGCCCTCGTCGCGCTTGGTGGTGTTGATGTCGGTGACGGTCTCGAGGACATTGAGAATGTTGCCCTTCTCGCCCATCATCTTGACCAGCGCCTCGGCCGCCACCATCGCCGCGCCCTTGATGTCCGTCGCGACGGTGAATGCCGCGGGCGTCGGCGTCTTCGGCTCGGCCCCATATGCCACGACAATCTGGCCGTGGTCCTTGAGCTGCTTGAACAGCCCGTTCGCCCCGCCGGGATCGCCAGGGTAAACACTGAACGCCTTGTGGTTCTTGGTCGACAGGGCCTTGATGTTGTTGTTCTCGTTGTCCTGAGTCCACTCCTGCCCGACGACCTTGAGGATCTTGATGTTAAGGTCTTTCTCGCAGGCCTTGACGCCTTGCTCGACCTCGGTGATGTACGGATGAGGCATCATGCCGTACCAGACGATCGGCTCGTCACCGGATGAACCGTTCTTATCCTGACAGCCGATGACCATCACTGAAGCGACGGCAGCCATAACGACCAGAGTCGCGACGATCTTGAACGAGCTTTTCATGCTTATCTCCTCATTTCTGACCAAGGTTTAGCACCTTCATATACCCCTTCCACGCCCCATAGTCCAGCCCATTTGCCCAGATGAACGACTGCCCGGACATGCACCGCATACCGTAACCTAAAAGCGTGCCGGCCGATTAGTCCCGATGTTGATCGGGACTGATCGGCCGGGATTTCGCCACATAAACCTGTCAACGCGACATCAGCCCGTCCGGAGCTGAACTCCAGCCGGGACTGAAACGCCTCGCGGAGAAGCAGGCCTATTTTGCCAGATTGATCACGTGGAGGGTGTGGGGCTTGTCAAACGTGCTGTTGAGCAGGCCCGGGAACGGCATGTCGAAATCGACGATAATCAGTTCGTTGCCCCGGACGATCACCTCGCACGGCTGATCGACCATGTTGCCTTCACCCGTGCAGTCGCCGTTTTGCCAGATGTTCTCCAGCTTGCCATCCAGGCTGACGCGCTTGATCGAGTTCTTCTGGCTGTCGGCGATGTAGATCTTCTTGTCGGCAGCGCGGTAGAA
Source organism: uncultured Planctomycetaceae bacterium (assembly GCA_964564285.1). Classification (GTDB taxonomy): domain Bacteria; phylum Planctomycetota; class Phycisphaerae; order SM23-33; family SM23-33; genus JAUWQU01. The sequence continues at coordinate 28,004 of CAZMBZ010000016.1, forward strand.
AATGCCGTCGCAGCACGTCAAGGTCGGGTCCTTGAGGAACACGTCGCACGACTTCATGGAGCGGTCGGCGTTGAAGGTGATCTTGTACAGCACCCCATCGCCGAAGTTACCCGTGTAAAGGTTGCCTTCTTCATCGAAGGCCATCCCGTCAGGCCCGCTGCTGCCCGTGCCGCGCCCCTTGATGGCGTTGATCTTGACCATCACGCGCGGGTCCGTTGCGTTGGGTTTGACCTTGACGACGCCCTTGTTCATCTCGGCCAGCGTGAAACACCATATGCCACCCGCGCCGTACTCGCCCTTGAGGTCGAAGGCAGTGTCGCTGACATACATCCGGTCGCCGCGCCATATCAGGGCGTTGGCCAGCTTCAACCCATCAACCACCACGTCGACGCCCGTCGCCTTACCGCCGGACATGTTTACCCGCAGCACCCGGGACCGGTGGTCGGCGTTGGCGAAGTACTGGTTGTCCGCCACATACAGGTTGCCATCGGGGCCGATGTCCAGACCCATGGGTCCGGCGATCCTGGTATCCGCGCGAGCCGGCGGGACCACCAGCGGCAGGACCTTGTTGTCCGGCGTGATCTGCATGATGATCGCCGGGTAGTTGGGATCGTTGAAGTTCGGGCACGACAGGTACATGATGCCCGTCTTATCGCACAGCGTTATCCCATCCGGCGTGTTGCACTTGTCCGGCAGAGAGAACATCAGCTTGGGCTCGTACTGCGCCATTCCACCGGTACCGTCGCAGCCCGTCATCCCAGTCGAGACGAGAACCAGCATCGCCAACGGGAGAATGCCTTTTCGACAACTCAGAGTCTTAGTGAACATGCCCTATCCTTTCGTGTTCGGGACAATGGAACGTTACAAGTGAAACCAGGCGGCCTCGCCGCCCGGTGAGTCTATCCGCGAAAACGACGCGCCGTAAATATAAAACTCGCGCACGCCCGGCTGTTCCGGTTTCCCGCCTATTGCTCACTCGGTGTCGGACGGGCTTCCTTGTGGGGCCAGGCCTTTGGCGTAACAGTCGAAGAGCTTCCTGGCCAGCTTGGCGCTGTCGCCTTTCGGTTCCTTGGCATAGCGATGCCGGGCGCTCGACCAGTCAGCCATCCACTTTCGCAGTCGCTGGTTGAATTGCCGCCTATCGAAGGGCCGGTCGGCCTTCAATGACTGGGCAAGCTCCGAAAGATACATCTCCCACCCCTTGCGATAGAAGCCGTTGAGCAAGCCCGACCAATCCTTGCTGGCGTAGTCGTCGATCGCCGGCCCCTCGCCCCACAGCGTAAGCACCCGCCGGGCGTTCCATTCCATCCGCGCCCGCTCGGCGTCCGTCTTGCCCCATCGCCGAGCATCGGCCAGCCAACGGCCGAGCAGGAACTCCTCGCGGGTGGCAAGCAGGTCGTCGACGTCGGAGATCAACCGGAGAAACGCCCCGGTCGCCTCGTTCAGCGCGTTGGCATCCTTCGCTTGCCAAGCCTTGACTATCTCCCCGTGCAACGTGCCAGCGTGATTGACCAGCACCTGCCGGCCTACGTTTACCACGTCGTATTGATAGGTGTCCACGTCGCCCAGCACATCCGACGCCGCCAGCAAATGTCGCCACGCCTCGGCCAATCGACGTTTGTCGTAGCTCACGACACCAAGCCTGCCCAACGTCGGCTTGCGGCTGATCGCAGAGCGCGTGCGATTCGTGCCGCCGTAGACGGTCTGGAGCAGCAACTTCCACGCGGCATGTGCGTCCGCGTTCGCCTGGCCGTATCTATGTGTCGCATAGCCCTTGACCCAGGCATCGAGAGCAACCGGCTCGTCCCGCCATGGCATCTCGTACATCAGGTCGAAGATGATCGGGTTGTAGTCCAGCCCTTCGTTGACAAAACCCAGCCCGGCCAACTCCTTCGCCAGCGGATTAGCGCGTGCGGCCGGCAGGTCGGTAACGATCCGGCCGAGCGCACCGCCCAGGAAGATCTTGTTGCCGTAGTTCTGGATGTTGCACCAAAGCCACGGCTTGCCGCAGAACGCCTGCGTCCGTGACCACTGCGGCTTGTCCTCACAAGCCAGGTCCAGGCAGATCATGTGTTCGTTCGGTACGGCGTCGAGGAAGGCCGCGATGCGAGGCTGCGTCCAGAACTTCCTTTGATTCAAGAAGGTCCATGTTTGCAGCACCCACACCGCCTTGGGATCGTGCCTCGCCATGCCGTTGTATATGGCCCGGCTGAGATTCGCCAGGTACTCCGGTTCGCCGCTGGGCGGAGTCATCTCGATGAACGTGTCAGTCGCATACAAATGACTGGTACCGAACCGCTTGTGCTGCTCCTGCATCCACAGGTCGGCGATCCTGGCGAACAGCGGATCGAGCGGGTCGAGAAGGTGAGTCTGCCATTCGATCCACTTGATCGTGTGGAACTTGGCCTTGGGGTACTTCTGCTTCATCGCCGCGGGGACGTGGCCTGTGAACCCCTGCTGCACGGGCGTCATGCCCAACTGGCGCTGTCGTGCGAGGATCTTCTTGCCCAGCGCCTCGTGGCGGCCGATCCAGTCGTCCGGCAGCGGCCCGCCCCAGCCGTCCAGGCAACCCATCCACTGAAATGGCAGATACGGAGGCCCGGCAAGAAAGTCCCGAACCTGCTGATCGGTCATGCCCAGCCTTTTGCACACAGCCTGCCACACAGCTTCCTGGCCCGTGACCGAAAGCGGCATGTTCACACCGTTAAGCGCCATCCAGTCGATCAGCCGTTGCCATTGATCCCAGTCGAACCACGACAACGAGTAGCCGAAGCAGCAGTAGTTCAGGAAGTAGCGATATCGAGCCCAACTGACCTTCCGCACCTTCGTGTCCACGACGGGAAGCTCATCGGGCAGCTTGAGTTGACTGCCCCACAAGGAGACATGACACCGACAGTGATGCTTGAGATACCAGTTGAGCCCCATCGCCATCGACACGCCGCTGTTGCCGCGGATCACGACTTTGCCGCCGACGGTCTCGATCTCGAAGACGTCGCGTCCCGAGTCCGGGGCAATGGCTTCAAAAGAAAAAGCGTCGGCCTTTCCCTGCAGAAGGCGCCGGGCCAGTTCGCTCGCCGCTCTGGGCGCGTCGGGATCGAATACGCCGGCACCGGCTTTGGGCGCAGCTGCCACAGGGCCGGGAGCGTCTCCCGCAACGGCAAACGTGGCTGAATGCAGAATCAGCAAAGCCCCGGCCAGGCCCGCCCGGGATAGAAAACAGGACAAGCTACCTCTTCTACCCTTCGCCATCGCTTCGTTCTTACTTATGGTCCCTGTGGACGGCCAGCTACAGGGTCCAGCCTTTTCGGTATTCGGTTCGGATGTACTTATTGGCTTTTTCAAGGTTGGTCACCTTCAGGTTTTCGGCGTCCCAGAGGATTCTGGCGTCTACTCGCTTGGCGACGTTGCCGAGTTGGCAGATTTCCGTCAGCGGGCCGGAGTAGGAGAAGTCCGCCCCGGCGGGCGTGCCTGCCTTGCAGTTGTTGACGAAGTCCATCTCGTGGCTGGTCTTGACGCGAGGGATGGTCTTGGGCGGCTGGGTGAAGCCCTTCATTGCCTTTTCCGGGATCAGCCTGGCACCGCCGCCGTAAATGCCGCACATCAGCTTGCCCTTGGAGCCCTTGAATATGGCGCCGCCGCCGCGGTCGCCCATTTGCCTGCCATCCTCGAGCTCAGCCGGTCGCGGGGGTCGCGTGCCCTCGTACCAGGTGAGCTTGACCGGGGGCAGGTTTCCGCGTGCGGGGAACTGGTAGGTAACGATCGACGAGAGCGGATGCACGTCGGCATTGGCGCCCATGGAGGTGGCGTCGATGCTCGTGGGCGCGCCGAGCTTGAGCGACCAGAAGATCGGGTCGATGGTATGCGCGCCGCGGTCGCCCATCATGCCGCTGCCGAAGTCCCACCAGCACCGCCACGAGGCCGGGTGATAGGCGCGGTGGTAGGGCCTCATCGGCGCCGGGCCGATCCAGAGGTCCCAGTCGAGCCCTTCCGGCACGGGCGGGGTGTCCTTGGGCCTGGTCCCCCACTTGCTGGACCAGTATGCCTGCCCGAAGGGGTAATACGACAGGCTGCACCAGGCATCGACCTCGCGAACCTCGCCGATGGCGCCGGACCAGATCCACTCGCAGATCATCCGGACGCTCTGGGTGGAATGGCCCTGGATGCCCATCTGCGTCGTCACGCCGGTTTCCTTGGCGACCTTGGCGAGCATGCGGGCCTCGTAGACGTCGTGGCAGAGGGGCTTCTGGCAGTAAACGTGCTTGCCGGCCTGCATCGCCGCCATGGTGATGACCGCGTGGGTGTGATCCGGCGTGGCGACCAGCACGGCGTCGATGTCCTTCTGCGTTTCGAGCATCTTGCGGTAGTCGGTGTGGAACTTGGCCTTGGGATACCGCTTGCGCGCCCCGGCCGAGTGGCGTTTGTCCACGTCGCACAGGGCGACGATGTTCTCGCTGGCCATGTTCCGCAGGTTAGTTCCGCCCATGCCGCCCACGCCGATGCCGGCGATGTTCAGCTTGTCGCTGGGTGCTATATGTCTGGGTCCGCCGAGTACGTGCGGACTGACAATCGTAAACGTCGCCCCGGCCGCGGCAGCGCCGCCAAGCGCGCCCAGAAAACCTCGCCGAGTCATTTGCTTGTCGCTCATAATCCAAACCTTTCTGCCCGGCAGCAGGTATCGGCCGGGCTGCGTTGATAATACGCTAAACCACTTCGCGGTTGTGGAAGTTGCGTGAAAAACAGGATACCGGAAAGTAACCCTGGCAAGGCAGCAAAAAACCCCCGGGTCACAGAGGTTTTAACGGATGGCTGGGGCTGCCCCTCCCCTGGCCGCACGGGACGTCCAGCAGTCCAGGCCGCTCGCAGCAAGGGCAGCTTTCTAAACGGGCTGATAAGGAAGGTATTCCCCAAGCTCGTCAAGTCGCTCCACAACCGAAAGATCATCAAGGACCGCCTCGAGAGAATCCGCCAACTCCGCAACCGCGTGTTCCATCACGAGCGGATCATCCAC
>CAZMBZ010000017.1:0-30968 GCA_964564285.1 uncultured Planctomycetaceae bacterium
TCAGCCAATCGCTCGACTATATCAGGCGTCATGTCCACGCCGGTGCGCGCGGGATAGTTGTATAGCATAATCGGAATGCTGATCTCGCGGTCAACGGCGCGAATGTGCTCGACGATCTCGTCGCCGGTCGGCAGGGAGTAATACGGTGCCGCCAGCAGTATGCCATCAGCGCCGGCATCCTGGGCCGCCCGGGCATACTCGACCACTTCGCGGGTCGAACCCGCGTTGATGCCGACCGGCACGGGCACCCGCCCGCCGACCGCGTCGATAGTGGCTGCCACGACAGCCTGTCGCTCCTGCGAGCTCAGCGCATAGTACTCGCCCGTGCTGCCCAGCGGAATGATTCCATGGACGCCCTGGTCAATCATGTGCTCGACCAGAGAGCGGAGGTTATCGTAGTGGACTTCCTGGTCATCCGTCATCGGCGTCGCCAGGGCTACAAAGATGCCTTCGAACGTACCTTCAACCGCGCTAGCCATCAGATACTCCCATCGCCTTTTCGGCGCTGGCCGACATCGTGCCGGCTTGTTATGCGTCTATTCTGTCAACCCGAGCCGCGACAGGGTCGCATCCGTCGGCGATCCTGTCGCGTCCCAACCACGAACCTCATAGTAGTCCCGCAACATGTCATCCAGCGGGGGAACCTGCCCGGCCCGTCCACCTTCCCTGGCTGCCTTATACATCTTCTTCGGCAGCACGTCTGTCTTGGCATCGTAGCCGTCGCGGAGATTCATAAGCCGCTGGGACGTGAAGCCCCTCTCGCCGGCCTGGAGAAGATCCTCAACGGTGTAGTCCCACCCGGTAATGGCGTTGAAAAGGTCCTTCACGCCCGTCAGCGACCAGTCGCCTCCGTCGATCATGAACAGGCAAACCACCAGCGAATTGGCCAGCGAACCGAGGTCCTGGCATTTCGCAGCCATCATGCCTTGGTTTTCCTTGTGAAACATCGTGGTGGTTTCGGAGGTGATACCCACCTCGGGCATCTCGAAACCACCCATTTCTATATCCTCGCACGGGCCTCTGAAATGGCAGGCCCCGCGAGTACTGGTGGTGTAACTCGTCGCCAGTGAGAAGCAGGATCGCGGATCGTGGGCGGGAAAATCCAGGCCCTTTACATGAACGACGCTCTCGACGGCCTGGGGACCGATCTTGCCCGCTGCGGCTAGCGTGCCCTCGGCGAACAACTCGCCGAAGCCCTCGCGCTTGCCAATAAGCTCGGTCAGTTTAACGAGCGCCTCCTGGCTGCCCCATTCAAGCGACAAGCCACCGGTATCTTCGCTGGTCACCCATCCCTTCTCGTAACATTCCATCGCGAAACCGATCATCGCGCCAGTCGAGATGGTGTCCACGCCCAGACGGTTGGCGATTTCATTGGCCATGGCGACGGCCTTGGGATCGTCGATCATCAGATTCGTGCCCATCATCCCGAGAGTCTCATACTCCGGGCCGATGGTGTCGAGAGCGTATTTCGCTGGCTGCTCGATGGTGATCTTGCGATGACAGCCGACGGGGCAATTCCTGCAAGGCAGAGGCTTGGCCTGGAGAGAATTGGTGTAGTTTTCCCCGCCGAGCTTCTTGGCCCCTTCCGGCCAGACGTCGCCATCCCAGTACTTGATGGGCATGTCGCCGATTTCCTCGGCGGACTCGCAAAGCCCCGGCGTTCCGTGCAGGCGGAACTCATTGTCCCGGACGGTCTTAGCGATCTCGGTCTGGAACTTCTTGATGAGCGACTTGGTCACGTCGGGATCGTACACCTCGCAGGTTTGCGTGCCCTGGACGGCGATGGCCTTGAGATTCTTGGAACCCATAACCGCACCGAGCCCGCATCGGCCCGCAAAACTGTGCTTGTCAAAGCCAATACAGGCGGTGGCGACCTTCCGCTCCCCCGCCGGGCCTATGGCAGCCACGCTTGCCTTGGAACTACCGACGATTTCGCGCACGGCATCGATGGTCTGGAAGGTGTCCTTGCCCCAAAAGTCGGCGGCGTCGAGTATCTCGACCTTGTCGTCGAAGATGTTGATGTAAACGGGATTGTCGGCGGCGCCTTCGAGCACCAGCACGTCGTAGCCAGCCTGCTTGAACGACGGACCCCAACTGGCCCCGGCGGCAGAGTCGCCGAACGTGCCCGTCACCGGCGAAATGCTCACGACGCTGAACTTAGCTCCGCCGGGCACGGGCGGACCCTGAAACGCGCCGACCGCAAAGATCAGGCGGTTGCCTGGGCTGTAGGGATCCTGCTTGGCGGAGGTCTCTCGCCGAAGTATCTCCCCCGCCAATCCCGCCCCGCCGATAAACGCCTTGAGGTCGGTTAGTTCGATCGGCTCGACGGTGCTCTTTCGAGCGGTCAGGTCGATTCGAAGCAGCTTTTGCCAGTAACCGTTCTTCATATTCCGCTCCTGCATGGGATGGCAACGGCAACGAGCGCCAATTCTCAACTCGGCGCGGGCAATGTCAAGCGATTCCAGACGCTGGAAACGATTTGCGCAAATTTCTTGCCGATTTCCGTCCCAACCAGTAAGGAATCCCCAACAACCCACTGCCAAAAACGACGCGAATCCTGTACAATTCCCGGTCCAGTCGGGAGGCTTGGCAGTTTGAGGCCTCTTAATCCCGAGGTAACGATGCCCGAAACCCGCATGCAAAAACTTCGACGGGGCCTGAAAAACGCGTTCTCGCTTGAAAGCCCCCATGGCCCGCTGACCGACAAAGATCGGCAGCTTATGGACCGGCTGGCTGAGAAAATCGTCTCGCGCCAGATGGGCACCCCGGCGGTGCTCTTCCTGAGCTCCGTCCGCCCGCTGAACGCTATCAGCAGCCAAGCAATGGTTTTCCTTCGCCCATTTGTATCGGGGCTGCTCAACCCGGCTGAATATGACCGAATGACTGAAATCGTGGACAGGCGCGAAGGGATCGCCGCGCTCATAGACGCTATCGAGGCCCAGCAAGCGCTTGTGGAGAACCGAATCAAGTGAAGCCCGACGAGCTAAACGTAATTATCGCCACCGACTGCGGCAGCACAACCACCAAGGCGATACTCATCGAGAAGACGCCCGATGGATACCGCCAGACGTTCCGAGGCGAGGCCCCCACCACCGTCGAAGCGCCTTACGAAGACGTAACGCGAGGCGTGCTCAACTCGATGGTCGAACTCGAGGAACTCTCAGGCCGGCGCATCCTCGACGGCGAGAAGATAATCACCCCCTCCCGCGACGGCGAAGGTGTGGACATCTATATATCCACCAGCAGCGCCGGCGGGGGCCTGCAAATGATGGTCGCTGGCGTGGTCAAGTCCATGACGGGCGAAAGCGCCGAACGCGCCGCACTGGGCGCCGGGGCAATCGTAATGGACGTCATGGCCAGCAACGACCGACGAGCCCCGCACGAAAAAATCGAACGCATCCGCACGCTGCGCCCGGACATGGTCCTGCTATCCGGCGGGACCGACGGAGGAACCGTCCGCCACGTCGTCGAGCTTGCCGAGTTCCTCGCAGCCGCCAACCCCCAACCGAGACTCGGCTCCTCCTACAAGCTGCCGGTCGTCTACGCGGGCAATATCGATGCTCGCGACGAGGTCCAGGCCGCACTCGGCGAAAAGGCCGAGCTGCACCTGACCGAGAACCTCAGGCCCGTGCTCGAGCGAGAAAACCTCGGACCCGCCCGCGATGAAATCCACGAACTGTTCCTCAAGCACGTGATGGCCCAGGCACCGGGCTACCAAAAGCTTATGTCGTGGGTAGGTGCCCCGATCATGCCGACCCCCGCTGCCGTGGGGAACATCATCCAGCAGGCAGCGACGGCCGAGGGGATGAACATCGTCGGCGTGGACATTGGCGGGGCTACCACGGATGTCTTCAGCGACTTCAGCGTCCCGCCGCCAAAGGGGTCCGGGCCGGAACTCGCCGCCCAGCGGGTATTCAACCGATCAGTAAGCGCGAACCTGGGAATGAGTTACAGTATTTCCAACGTCCTGGCCGAGGCGGGTCTGGCCAACATCCTTCGCTGGGTGCCATTCGACATCGACGAGGGCGAACTTCGCGACCGGATCAAGAACAAGATGATCCGACCCACCACCGTACCTTGCCTGCTGGAGGACCTCAAGATCGAGCAGGCCATCGCCCGCGAGGCCCTTCGCCTGGCGTTTATCCAGCACAAGGCGCTGGCGGTAGGGCTCAAGGGCGTCCAGCGCGGACGGACCATCTCCGAATCGTTCGATGAGTCCGGATCGAGCGACAGCATCATCAATATGAAGGACCTCGACCTGCTTATCGGATCGGGCGGGGTCCTCTCGCACGCCCCGCGCCGCTGCCAGGCGATGATGATGATCATCGACGCCTTCGCACCCGAGGCCATTACGCGAATCGCCGTGGACAGCATCTTCATGATGCCGCACCTCGGCGTGCTGGCCCAGGTCCACGAGAAGGCCGCGACCGAAGTCTTTGACCACGACTGCCTGATTCACCTCGGCACGTGCATAGCCGCCGCCAACAAGGTCAAGCCCGGCGGCAAGGGATTCGAGTACCGCATTACCGTCGCGGGGCAGACGCGACAGGGCAAGGTCGCCGGCGGTGAGATCGTCATCGAGCCACTAGGCCCGGATGAAGTCGCCGAAGTAGTCATCAACCCAGCCCGCGGGATCAACGTCGGCGCAGGCGGCGGAAAAACCGTCGAGGCGACCGTCCACGGCGGCATTGTAGGCCTGGCGCTCGACGGGCGTGGCAGACCGCTGGACGTGCCCAAGACCAACCGTAGCGAAACGGTCGCCCGCTGGGCAAAGGCATTCGACGCCTACCCGAGGTAAGGACAACCAGGAACGGATCACTGCAGAGACACAGAGGCGCAGAGAGATTAGAAAAGGCAACCGCCCATGGCGCATGCATATACACCAGGTTTGAGAGTGACCGATCACGCGACGGTGCGAAAGCAGCGGCGACTGCCCATCGCAGGCAAGGTTCTCGCCAGCGTCGGCGACAGGGTCCGGGCCGAGGATATCGTCGCCCACGCCGAACTGCCCGGCGATGTCTCTGCGGTCAACGTGGTCAACCAACTCGGCATCACCCCGGGAGATCTGCCGAACCTCATGCTGAAGAAGCCTGGCGATAAGGTCGCCCGAAACGAACCCATCGCCGAGACCAAACCGTTTATCAAGTGGTTCCGCAGCGCCGCGAGGTCGCCCATCGACGGGTCCATCGAAACCGTCTCGCACGTGACCGGACAGGTGATGATCCGCACCGCCCCCAAGCCGGTGGATGTGCGGGCGTACATCGACGGAACTGTCGTCGAGGTCTTGACCGGTGAGGGCGTGATCATCGAGACGGCCGGAGCACTGGTGCAGGGAATCCTCGGCATCGGCGGCGAGGTCACCGGCGAACTGGCCCTGGCGGGCGATGGACCCGGCGCCGTGCTGGAACCGAAAGACCTCACAGACGACATGGCTGGGAAAATCGTCGTGGCAGGGGCACTGATAACCCGCGAGGCATTCGACCGCGCGTCAGCCGTCGGCATCGCGGCCTTGGTCTGCGGGGGGTTTCACGATCGCGACCTGCGAGACCTGCTCGGATACGACCTCGGCGTTGCTATCACCGGGCACGAGGACATCCGCCCGGTGCTGATTATCACCGAGGGCTTCGGCAACATCGCGATGGCGGCTGGGACGCACGAACTTCTCGCTGGCCACGCCGGACAAAGAGCCTCTGCCAACGGGGCCACGCAAATCCGCGCCGGCGTGCTCCGGCCGGAAATCGTCATCCCCGCCACCGGCGACGCTGCCAATGCCGGCGCCGGCCCAACCGATGCGAAAGTCTCTTCCGCCAAGGGCTTGACGCCCGGTTCGGCGGTTCGTATTATCCGTGAGCCTGGCTTCGGCAGACTGGGCACCGTAAAGAGCCTGCCTCCCGAAGCAAGGCCCGTCGAGTCAGAAGCAAAGGTTCGCGTTGTGGAACTTGAGTTCCCGGAAGGCGACACCATGATCGTCCCACGGGCCAACATCGAGGCAATCGAGTCTTGAGAAAGTCCGTGCCCGTGATTGTGAAACCGCTGACGACCTTGGTTGTGATCGCCCTTGCGGCGACACTCCCAGTCAGGCCGGCGGCAGCGGCACAGACCAATCCGACAGTGGCGACTCAATCTGCCACGCCAGGGACCATCCTCCCCGAGTCCATTCCCGCCACGGAAAGCTTCAACGCGATCGACTTGCCCAGCGACGACGGATCGAGCATCCTCGTCAAGTGGGCAAAGCCCGCCAACGAGCCAAAGGGCATATCCTACGTTATTCAGGTCGCACGCTCGAAGGCCGACTTCCAGGCTGGCAAATTCGTGACGAAGGAGGTCTTTCCCTCACCGATAATCCTCGGGACGACGAAGCCCGAATATTTCGGCCGGGGCAAGAACGCCAGCCAAACCTGCTTCGCCGTAATCTCCCCCGCCGAACTGTTCCCGCCCGCCAAGCCTGGCCCGTTGACTGAGGCCCGGCTCAAAGAACTAAAAACCAAGAAAGTCCTGACCGACAAGGAACTTGGCAGAGCCTTGGCTGTCCTGGCGGAAATCGAACAGGAAAAGTCCCAGACCAAACCTGCCAGCGTGCCCGCGACCGCCCAGGCCGGCGTGACTAAATCCCAGACGCCGAAACTCACCTCCAAACAGCGGGCCGAGCGAAAATGGTATGCGCGGCTCGGGGCGAATATAAAGAAACTCGACGCTGAAGCCCTCACCAAAGAGCGGGCCAGAATCAACGCCGAACCGAGCTTCTTTCGCCTAGGCGTCAAGCTCGACGACCAAACCATTCTGGTAGCCCGCGACGGCGAGCCCATAGTAGTCGAGGCCATCGCCAAGCCTAACTTATTCAAGTGGGGCAAGCTCAATAACCTGACGCTCTCTCTGATTTTCATGTCGGCCGTCATAACGTTCATCGAGATCGCCAGGCGAAAACCTGACATATTCATCCGCAAAATAGCCGGTTTGGAAGCGATTGACGAGGCAATCGGGCGAGCAACCGAAATGGACCGCCCCGTGATGTTCGTTCACGGAGGAGGATCGGTAGGCTCCATGTCGGTGATCGCATCGTTGAACATCCTCTCCCACGTTGCCAGCAGGGCCGCAGAACACGACACGCGTATTCGTGTGATGAATCAGGACCCGCTGGTCACCGCCGTCAGCCAGGAGGCCGTCCAGCAGGCCTGCACCGAAGCCGGCAGGCCCGACGCGTTCAACGCCGACGACGTCTCGCTGGTCGCCAGCGACCAGTTCAGTTACGTCGCGGCCGTGTCTGGCATAATGGTCCGCGAACAGCCAGGGGCAATCTTCATGCTCGGGGCTTTCGGGGCCGAGTCGCTGCTGCTGAGCGAGACCGGATCGTCCACGGGCGCCATCCAGGTCGCCGGGACAGACTCATACACGCAACTGCCGTTCTTCGTAACCACGTGCGACTACACGCTGATGGGCGAGGAACTCTACGCCGCGTCGGCGTATCTCTCGCGAGAACCTCGAATGCTCGGAAGCCTTCGCGGGCAGGACGTGGGAAAGGCATTCGTAATGATCGTGCTTCTGGCAGGCACCGCCATCCTCACCGTGGCCGCGGCGATGGATGGGCCTTGGCAATGGCTTCGAGGATTGCTTGAGGCGACAGGCTGATACAAGACCTGAACTATGATACTCAAACGCACTATTCCGCTTCTGATAGTCTTCGCGATAGGCGTGCTGGCGTTCGTGCAGGAATTCGTCCCGCATCCGTGGTCCGGCAAGCTCGTCGATGAGATATCCACGTGGTTCAAAATTATCGGTGGCTTCGCGATGTTCCTGGGGACATACAGCCTGTTGCACATGCACCTGGCCCGCATCCGCCGGAAAATGCCCAGTTGGGGCTACAGCGTGTTTGTGTTCATAGGCGCCGCGTTTATGATTGGCACTGGAGTATACAACGAGATACAGAGTTCCTCTCAGCCGGCCGGGCCGAACTCCCCGTTCGACTGGTTCAGTTGGGGCTACAAGTACATTCAGGTTCCGGCCGGGGCGACGATCTTCTCCATCCTGGCGTTTTTCATGGCCAGTGCGGCTTTTCGCACTTTCCGGGCGCGGAATCTGGCGGCCGGGCTGCTGCTGATCTCTGCGATCATCGTGATGCTGGGGCGCGTGCCAATCAGTGAACCGCTGAGCCGTTGGCTGTTCTTCGGCAACAGCCAGGCCATCACCCAAGCCACGGACATCATCATGGAGTATCCGAACATGGTCGCCAAGCGCGGCATCCTGCTTGGCATTGCGCTGGGCACCATATCGCAGTCGATCCGAATCCTCCTGGGCGTGGAACGCTCCTACATGGGAGGCGGCGACTAATGGCCCTCCGTATCCCCATCGCAATTAGCAAAGGCATCATTCGCTTCTTGACCAAACACCCCCGACAGGTAATTTACGTCCTGATCGGTGTGACGGTAATCGCTTCTTACATGGTGAACATCAGCCTGAGCTTCGAACCCTCGCCATTAGCCCAAAAGGTATACGATAAGGTAGACTCTCTCAAGCCGGGCGACCACGTATTGCTGTCCTTCGACTACGACCCGTCCAGCGAGGCCGAGTTGCAGCCCATGGCCCTGGCGATGCTGCGGCACTGCTTCAAGAAGGGTGTCATACCAGTAGTCATGACGCACTGGATCAGTGGACTGGATCTGCACAAGATGGCCTGCCAGGAAGCTGCCGCTGACGCCAATTCTCACTATAACAAGAAAATAGTCTCTGGAAGGGACTACGTCTTTCTCGGGAATCGCCCCGGATGGCAGCAGCTCATCCTCCAGATGAACGAGAACATCAGGGCCGCCTTCGACAAGGACTTCTTCGACCAACCCACCGAAGGAATGAAGGCTCTGGAAGGCGTTACCTCCCTGAAGGACTTCGAGCTGATTGTCAATCTGGCGGCGGGTGCGACCGTTGAAATGTGGATTGCCTATGGATCCGACAAGGTCGACGTGCCTTTTGCCGCCGGCACAACCGCCGTCTCGGCGCCCGACCTCTACCCATGGATTCAGTCGCGCCAGCTTATCGGCTTTTTGGGCGGGCTTCGCGGGGCGGCCGATTACGAGGTGATGCTGAAGTACCCCGGAAGAGGAATCCGGGGCATGCCCGCCCAGTCGGCCACGCATGTGCTGATCGTTCTGCTGATTCTCGGCGCGAACGTCCATATGTTCGCCGGGAGATTCTTCGGCAAGAAAAAGGAATGACCTGATGCCCGACGACTTACAACTTCAACCGCGACGAAAGGGCCAGGCCATCGAAATGGGCGTGCTGGCGCTGCTCATCGTCGTATTCCTGGCCGTCAGCATGGTCTTTCAGAAGCCGTTCTCCCAGCACTCCTTCGGCGATACCATGAAGGCTGTAGGCACAATCATGGCTGCGGGCATTACCCTCATAATGTACAGCTTTCTCTACCGCGATAACCCACTTTTCAAGATCGCCGAAAACCTCTATGTCGGCATCGCACTTGGTTATTCAACCATTTTCGCCTGGCGGCAGGCACTCAAGCCGGAAGTGTACCAGCCCATTTTCGCAGCCCCCACATCCGATGCCCTGCTCACCGCCCTGATGCACAGGACAGTGCCTATCCTCCTGGGCCTAATGCTGGTCATGAGGCTGTCACGCAAGCACGGCTGGCTCAGCCGGTACGCCTACGCCGTGATAATCGGCTGGGGAGCGGGCATAGCTATTCCGCTTATCACGCACAGCTACATCCTCAAGCAACTCCATGCGGCAGTGGCACCATTGCAGGCAGCGCCCGGCCCGCAGGCCGCGGGGGCCGAGGTCCTTTCGCAAGCCTGGCTTCTCCACGTGGCGGCGCCTATCTTTGGCGCGGCAGTTCTTGTGCTCGGTACTGTAGCGGTTCTGTTTTATTTTTTCTTCTCCGTCGAGCACAAAGGAGTTGGCGGGGCGGTCTCGAAAGTCGGCATATGGTTCTTGATGGTATCCTTCGGGGCATCGTTCGGTTATACCGTCATGGGTCGGCTTTCGCTGTTGATCGGGCGAGTGCAGTTTCTGCTCGACGAATGGCTCAAGATACCGAGCCAGTAGACAAGGAGTTTTACCGTGTTGAAGGAATTGGAATCCCACTTCCGCCAGGTCGTCCCCGCAGTCGATTTCTGCTCGATGCGATTCTTCCGCTGTCGAAACGAAGACGTCTCCGTCCGGCAACTCGTGCCGGACCCCGTCCGACGAAGTGATGACGCCGGGGTAATGATAACCGTAATGCACGGCGGCGGGCTAGGATACGGCGCGACCAGCGATTTGTCCATCTCCGGCCTGAAAAAGGCCGCCGCCCAGGCCGAGCTGTGGGCCAAACGAACCGCCGAGGTCAGTGTAATCGACTTCCGCAAAGTCGCCATGCCCCATCCCGTCAGCGATTATGAGGGACCCAACGCGCAACCGTGGGAGGCCGTAAGCCTCGGCGACAAGTTCGACCTGCTGCTTTCGCTTGCCAGGCAACTCAAGGCGGGCGACAAAATTGTAGACTGGTCCGCATCACTCTGGCGCAACGATATCGAAACGCTCTACCTGACCGCCGACGGCGGGAGGGTCCACCAGCGATTCCACATGCTAGGCCCAAAGATGCGGGCAACCGCCAACGACGGTGGCGAATCCCAGACACGCACGTTTGGCGGCTTCTCCTACTGCCAGCAGGGCGGCATGGAGGTGCTCGACCGCTACCACACGCTTGACGCGCCCCGGCAAATCGCCGAAGAAGCCATCGAATTGCTGACCGCTCCCAACTGCCCTACCGGCCCGAAGGACGTGTTGCTGGCCCCGGACCAGATGGTCCTGCAAATCCACGAGTCCATAGGCCATCCGCTCGAACTCGACCGCATTCTCGGCGATGAACGCAACTACGCCGGCACGAGCTTCGTTACGCAGGATATGCTCGGCAAGTATCGATACGGCTCGGACCTGCTGAACATAGCGTTCGACCCGTCCCTGCCAGAGCAACTGGCCAGCTACGCCTACGACGACGAGGGCGCCAAGGCTGAGAAACAGTACCTCATCAAGAGCGGCATCCTTCAACGGGCTCACGGCGGCACGGTGTCACAGGCGAGAACCGGCCTGCCAGGCGTCTCGAACGCCCGGGCCGACACGTGGAACCGCCCGCCGATCGACCGCATGGCCAATATCAACCTCGAGTGCGGCTCCAGCAGCCTGGACGAAATGATCGCGTCGGTTGAACGCGGCATATACATGAAGACCAATAACTCGTGGTCCATCGACGACAGCCGCAACAAGTTCCAATTCGGTTGCGAGTATGGCCAACTCATCGAGAATGGCAAGCTAACGACAGTCGTCAAGAACCCCAACTACCGCGGCATTTCGGCGACGTTCTGGCGGGGCCTCAAAGCCGTCGGTTCGCCCGATACGATGGAAGTCATGGGCACGCCGAACTGCGGCAAGGGCGAGCCAAACCAATGCATGATCGTCGCCCATTCCAGCCCAGCGTGCCTGTTTGAAAACGTGGACGCCTTCGGCGGCGTCTAACTAGCAAGGAAACCTTACGATGCAGCAGCCATTCTTCGACCTTGTCGACAATCTCACCGGGCAACTGACCGGCCAGGAAGTCTTACTGGCGTATTTCTCCGGCGAGCAGAGCGATTTTGTGCGATTCAACAAGTCCCTCATCCGCCAGGCAGGCAGCGTTACGCAACACTGGCTGAGCCTCGAACTCATTGCCGGCCAGCGACGCATGTCCGGCTCGTGCACGCTCACCGGCGAGCCGGAAACCGACCGCAAACGAGGCTCGGAACTGCTGGCTGAACTGCGATCAGCCCTGCCAAACGTGCCCGACGACCCATACCTGCTGTATTCAACCGAACCGCACAGCACCGAGCAGGTCCGCCCCAACGAACTGCCCGATACCGGCGAGATCACCGACACCGTCCTGGCTGCCGGTAAAGGCTTGGACCTTGTGGGCATCCTTGCCTCCGGCAAAATCGTCGCCGGCTTCGCAAACTCGCTGGGCCAACGGAACTGGTTCGCAACGAACAGCTTCCATCTGGACTGGTGCCTCTACCTCGACAAGGACAAAGCCGTCAAGACCAGCCTCGCCGGCTTCGAGTGGAACGCCGCCGACTTCGATCGCAAGATGGCAAGCGCCCGCGAGCAACTCGCCATCCTCGCCAAGCCGGCAAAGACGATCCAGCCAGGCAAGTATCGCGTGTACCTCCCCCCGGCCGCTCTTAAGGAAGTAACGTCCATGCTGGGCTGGGGCGGGTTCAGCATCAAGGCCCAACGGACCAAGACCACCTGCCTGCTGAAGATGGTCGAGGAAGGTCGCACGCTGGCGCCGTCGGTGACGCTCCGCGAAAACACCGCCGACGGGCTCGCGCCTAACTTCCTGTCCGGTGGATTCATCAAGCCGGACTCGGTGACCATGGTCGAAAGCGGCAAGCTCAAGGATGCCCTCGCCTCGCCGAGGTCAGCCAAGGAGTTCGATGTCGCGGTCAACTCCAACGAACACCCGGAGTCACTGGACATGTCCGCCGGCACACTCGACGCCGACGCCATGCTGAAAGAGTTGGACACCGGCGTATACGTCAACCAACTCTGGTACCTCAACTACTCCGACCGCCCCGCCGCCCGACTAACCGGAATGACTCGATTCGCGACATTCTGGGTAGAGCAAGGCAAGGTCGTCGCGCCGCTGAACGTCATGCGATTCGACGAGACGATCTACAACATGCTCGGCGACAATCTCGTCGGCCTGACCAGCCAGCGCGAGCTTCTTCCCAGCGCCTCGACATACCGCTCGCGCTCGACAGGCTCCGCCCGCCTGCCCGGCGCGCTGATGCGCGACTTCGCGTTCACGCTTTAAAACAACACACATGCCGAAGATCGTGTCCACCGGTGCCGGCTTGTCCAGGTTCTCTGGCTTGGTTGTTATGAGACAAACGTTTCCGCGCCGCGAATTCGTCTGTGGCAATGATGGCAAAAGGGCATATTCCCGATTCCGAAGTCTGCCTGACTCCGCAACGAACATCGCTCTAACTGCTATCGAACCCTCGGACCTCAAAAAAACGCCCGTTCGAGTCAAATCACGATCAATATCCCAAATCTTTTCCTTAAAATGTCTTGCGCCAGACTCGCCCTTCAAATACGCGACCAATAGGTGACAATTCATCGATTCGCCTATTGACACCAAGTCTATTCGTTCCTATTATATCGATATAAGGTTATCGATATTTAGTAGACGATATTCTTGGAGATAACGATTGTGCCAAACCAGAAAGAACATCTCGTAGCCCCGCTGCCCACGATCCGGCGGATGCCTGCCTATCTCCGGATTCTGCGTGCGGCGCTAGCCTCGGAAGCCAAGGTCGTTTCCGGCGCTCACATAGCGCGGGAACTCCAACTGGAACCGATCCAGGTTCGCAAGGATTTCGGATTCCTGGGAGTCACCGGCAAGCCCCGTATTGGCTATGAGGCACAACCCCTTGCCGAAGCAATCGAAACACTCCTGGGTTGGGACAACACAAACGATGCATTCCTGATCGGGGCCGGACGCCTTGGCACGGCGCTGATTGGTTATGAAGGGTTCCGTCGTCATGGGCTGGAGATTGTGGCAGCTTTCGATTCCGACCCCAGCCATGCTGGTAAGGAGATCAACAATGTGAAGATCCTGCCGATGGACACAATGATAGACCTGGCCCGGAGAATGCACGTTCATATTGCGGTTCTCACCGTACCTGCAGCCGTCGCTCAGGAAGTAACCAACATGCTTGTGCAGGCCGGCATCATGGGCATATGGAATTTCTCGCCGGTAAAACTGACCGTGCCGAAAAATGTCGTACTTCAAGACGAAGACCTCTCTCGCGGCTTGGCGGAGCTTTCGGTGAGAGTGGACAGCATGTTGCACAGTCAGGATGTGCCGCCCTCTTAGACTACCTCGAAACCTCCCCCGGAGCTAACCTTAGACCTCTATCGCAATAGGCACCCAAATGTCGGAACCCACTAAGATCGTAATCGAAATCTGCATGGGCAGTTCCTGTTTCGCTCGAGGCAACGAGAGCAATCTCATGCAAATTGAAAAGTACATAGCCAGCCACAAGCTGGAAGACCGCATCGAGCTCAAAGGCAATCTGTGCATGAGACAATGTAACTCAGGCCCGAGCCTCCGCATTGACGACCAGACGTATCACCACGTGGATGCGGGAACCGTACTGGACCTGATAGCCGAACATCTGACCTCCTCAGGAGCGTGAGCATATGGACCGCCAATATCCGATATATACGGTCGAAACCGAGTGTCAGGACTGCTACAAGTGCGTGCGCCATTGTCCCGTCAAAGCCATTCGCATAGTTAACGGGCACGCCAACGCCGTACCGGAGCTTTGCATCGCCTGTGGCCGATGCGTCAAGGTTTGCCCCGCCAAGGCAAAGAGGGTGCGCGACGATCTAGGCCGAACCCGGAGCCTGGTGAACCGCCACGAAACAGTGTACGTTTCCCTCGCGCCCTCATGGGTTTCTGAATTCGACGGCGTGACTGCCCAGCAGACGATGGCCGCGCTTCGCCAACTCGGATTTGCCGGAGTCAGCGAGACAGCCTTGGGAGCGCAGCAGGTGTCTTTCGCTCTGGCGGAGAAGCTGCGTCGCAAACAGCCCGGATTGCTGCTGTCTTCAGCATGCCCGGTCTGCGTAAGTTACATACAGAAATACCATCCCCATCTGGTTGAAGCCATCGCGGCGATGCACTCCCCTGCTCTGGCCCACGCGCAAATGCTGCACGAGGAACTCGGCGAGCAGATCGGTGTGGTATTCATTGGCCCCTGCATTGCCAAGAAGCTCGAATCCGACCGCCACCCGGAACTGATCAACATCGCCCTCACCTTCGAAGAGTTCCAGCGATGGCTGGACGAGGAAGGCATCGTACTGGAGAACATGAAAGCCAGCCCCGACGAACACTTTGCCCTGGCTGACTCCCAGGAAGGTGCATTATACCCCATCGAAGGCGGAATGAGCGACACGATCAAGGCGCTGGGCGGGTTCAACGGCGTGGAATTTGTCACGATATCAGGCATGGGCCACCTCGAAGAGTCCCTGTCCGGGCTGAGTGGCAACAGCCTTCGTCAGCCCGTTCTGATCGAGTGCCTTGCGTGTGAAGGTGGCTGCGTTAACGGACCCGGCAGAAAGCAGGAAAACAACCCGCTCATCGGAAGAATGCGAGTGATAGAGCACAGCGCCATCCCCGAGACCATTCCAGCGAGGAAACAGCTTGCGAGCCTTGAAGAACAATTTGCCAGCGAGACCGTTCCCGAAGTCGTCTTCAGCGACCAGCAGATAACCGAAGCACTGGCCCGAATCGGCAAGACCCGCGAGGAAGACGAGATGAACTGTGGCGGATGCGGCTATAACACCTGCCGCGAGTTCGCCAACGCCATGCTCGCGGGCAAGGGCGAGCCGGCAATGTGCGCGTCATTCATGCGCCGCCAAGCCCACCGCAAAGCCAACGCCCTGCTGCGATGCATGCCCAGTGGAAGCGTTATCGTAAACGCCGACCTGCACATCATCGAGTCCAACGAGTCCTTCGCAAGAATCTTCGGTGAAGAATCCATCCTGGCGTTCAACGCCAGCAAAGGCATGGCCGGCGCCAACCTGGAGAAGGTCCTGCCGTTTGCCAACGTGTTCCGCGACGTACTGAAATCCGACAAAGACGCGCATCACGAGCACATGATAGTTGGCGATAAGATGCTCAACGTAACCGTCTTTACCATCGAGCCCCACCAGGTAGTCGGAGCCATCATCGAAGACGTAACCACAACCGAGCTGAGACGCGAGCAAATCGCACAAAAGGCAAGGGAGGTCATCAATCGGAACATCTCCACCGTTCAGGAGATTGCCTTTCAGTTGGGCGAAAACATGGCGGACACGGAAATCCTGCTGCGATCCATCGCAGATGATTACTCAGACACATCCCTGCCAGGTCAGCCCAGGAAGGGGTGACAATGACCGAAACAACACTATTTGCCGAAGTGGAAGTCTTTCAGGACAAAAAGACCGGCGAATCTGTTTGCGGTGACGCCTTTTTCAGCCAGCGGATTCAACAGGAAGACCGCGTTCTGGGAGTGGTCTCCGACGGCCTGGGCAGCGGCATCAAGGCGAACATCCTCGCGACGATGACTGCTCGAATGGCTCTGCGGTTTGCAGCCAATAACGTTCCAATACAGCGTTCCGCGGACATCATAATGGACACGCTGCCGGTGTGTAGCAAACGCAGGATCAGCTACGCCACCTTCACAATTGTAGACGCACCGCTGCACGGCAACATCCGCGTCGTCGAGATGGGCAACCCACCGTTTCTATTCATCCGTGACGGACAGGCAATGGACATAAAGCGAGAGGAAGTCCACTCCGAACACTGGCCCGATCGGGTAATGAGGCTGGCACAGTTTCAGACTCGCCCTGAAGATCGCCTCGTGGTTCTCAGTGACGGCATAACGCAGGCGGGCCTTGGAAACCCCCAATGGAAACTCGGTTGGCGCGTTGCAGGCTGCCAGAAGTTCGTTGAGTCCCGCGTCCAGGCCGAACCGACCATTTCCGCACGCCAACTTTCGCGAGAGGTGGTCAGGGAAGCACGCAAAAAGGACAAAGCTTGCCTCGCAAGAGACGACATGACGTGCGCCGTATTCTACTTCCGCAAGCCGCGACGCTTGCTTGTGCTAACCGGCCCGCCCTTCGACCCGGACATGGATAAGGACATTGCTCGTCGAATGCGAACCTTCAAAGGGCGACGCACGGTCTGCGGAGGAACCACCACAAGTATCATCGCACGGGAGCTCGGCGTGAAGGTAACGACATCCCTCGGACAATGCCGCAATAGCCTGCCTCCCGTTTCGACAATGCCAGGCATGGACCTGGTGACCGAGGGCATTCTCACACTCACGCGGGCTGCTCAATACCTGGAAACTCCACCGCAGCACACTACCGAAGACTCCGCCACCCAGCTTTGCGAACTACTGCGAGAGAGTGATGTGATTCAGTTCCTCGTTGGCACGAGAATCAACGAAGCCCACCAGGACCCCACGCTGCCGGTTGACCTGGACATACGCAGGAATATCGTCAAGAGAATCGCGACAGCACTGAGACAGAACTACCTCAAGGAAGTAACCATAGAGTACATCTGAGCGACAAGGACAAACGCAATGACAAGTGTAACAGTCAAAATATGCGTCGGCACAACCTGCTTCGTTATGAGCTCGTCGGAATTGGAGCTGCTGCCCGAGCAACTACCCGCGGAACTGGTGGACCGCGTCAAAATAGAGGTCAGCCATTGCCTCGGCTACTGCAAAGATCGCAATTATGGACGGGCTCCGTTTGTGGAGATAGACGGCGAGCCAATAGAACAAGTGACGTTACCCAAGCTGATCGAAGAGATACAAAAGCGGCTGGCTGATAAGTAGAGACAAGGTGTTACGTCATGATCTACAACAACAACGCCACACGACATAACAAGGAAATACTGATCCGCCTGTGCGAGCTTTTCTTCGCCTCCAGGCTCGAGGATCAGATCGATCGGCTGCCGCTTGAGCTTCGTCCCAAAGACGGCCAGGCCACCCGATGCTGCGTGTACCGCGACCGAGCGATCATCAAATATCGCTGCATGGCTGATCTCGGCTTCTCGGTCGAGGATGAGCAAGACGAGTTGACCCCACTCAGCGAATACGCCAGGCGGGCCATGAACCGCCAACCGGGCCAGCACAACGGGAAGCTGCTCACCGTTGTCGATGAAGCCTGCGCCGGCTGCATTCACAGCCAATACTATGTAACAAACGCCTGCCAGGGCTGCCTCGCCCGCCCATGCATGATGAACTGCCCCAAGAAAGCTATCGAGATGCAAAACGGCCAGGCCGTCATCGACCCTGACACTTGCGTCAACTGCGGCAAATGCATGCAGGTTTGCCCCTACCATGCAATTGTCTACATACCAATTCCTTGCGAAGAAGCCTGCCCAGTCGGCGCAATCGTACGTAGCGACAATGGCAAGCAGGTAATCGACGAGGACAAGTGCATTCACTGCGGCAAGTGCATGCAGGCCTGCCCGTTCGCGGCAATACTGGAAAACAGACAAATCGTCGATGTGCTTGGCGTTTTGACTGGCGAACAAAAGAGCGTCGCGATGATAGCTCCCGCACTGGCGGGCCAATTCAAAGTCGATTTCAAACAGATTGTGGGCTCAATGTATGCGCTTGGGTTCGACGCGGTGATAGAAGTAGCCACCGGTGCCGAACAAACCGCCCGGGAAGAAGCCCGCGAGTTCGAAGAGCGAATGAGAGAAGGCCACGAATGGATGGCAAGTTCCTGCTGCCCCGCGTGGACCGAGACTGCTCGAAAACACCTGCCCGACTTGCTGCCCGCGATTTCCACAACGCCGACACCTATGCACTATGCTGCGGAGCAGGCAAAGAAAGCCCTTCCCGACAGCGTGCGGGTTTTCGTCAGCCCCTGCCTGGCAAAACGCGGCGAAGCACTGGCCGACCCCACAGTGGACTTCGTGGTCACGTTTGAGGAAATCGGCGCAATGCTCGTTGCACGGGGCATAGACGTGGCTGATTGCACCCCGGCAGAACCAATCGCCCCAGCAAGCGCCGTCGGGCGAAAGTTCCCCAGCACCGGCGGAGTCAGCGAGGCAATTCGTGGCTTCCTCGCCAAGCCCGACGCAATCCACGCCGATCAGATAAACGGCCTGGACCGCAAGACCATCAAAAAGCTGAAGGCCTTCACGCGAATACGAGGAGAAACTAACTTCCTGGAAGTAATGAGTTGCGAAGGCGGCTGCCTTGGCGGACCATGCACAATCTGCCATCCCCCGGTGGCGCTGCGACAACTCCATGAACTAACTGACAAAGACTAAGAACGCAAAGCCCTTGAGCGCTGGACGCGGGCAATTATCAGGATAACCACCCAGAACACCACAGCCCCCAGGCACACTAAGAAGACCTTCCACCCGCCCCAGGTAACCAGGAGTGGGATTGCTATCGACGTCCAGAGCCCGCCGCCCATTATCGGCTCGTGCATCAGTTGCTTGGTCGCGAACGCGTCGGCTGCGGGAGTTTTGTAGTCCGGGTCCACCACACGAAGCAGCAGCAGGCCGGTGGCCGTGACGCCCATCGACTGGCCCATTTCTGCGATGGACCGCTCGAACCACGCATCCGGCAGCAGCCTGCGAGCCAGGACCAGCACGCAGAAGACATTCCAGGCGATGCCCGCGCCGATGAGTATCAGCAACGGTGCCATGTCCTCTTTGATTACGGCGAGGTTGATTGTGGCTATCGCGGCCACGACGAGAAAATCCAGCGACGAGTTCTGTATCCGCCGAATAAGGCCCAGATCGATGAGCTTGTGGCGGTCGAACTTCTGCTCCCATATCTGCACGATAAGCCCGCCGACCATGCAGAGCGGGAACATGGGTATCGCGCTGAACAGGCCCTTGTAGTTACCCGCCTCGTCGGGCATGGCGTATAGCCTGTCCAGTTGGGCAATAGACATCTTGAGCAAGTAGCCGATCAGCAGCGCCACACCGACCATCGCGACGTGCAGCGTGAACGACTCGATCGCGTCGGACTTGACTGTCAGCTTGCCCGCACTGGGCCTGCGATCGACCGGAATGATGCCGATCGAATCATCCTCCGGCACGTCGGCGGGGTTAACGCGGCGGCTGGTCCATCCACGGCGAGTGGCGATGTTTATCAGGATCATCCCGACAACGATGGCGCTAAGGATACCCCCGGTAGCACTGGCCAGGGCGAGGTCCTTGCCCTTGGGCCAGCCGAGTCTATCGAACGTTTCACTGAGTCCCGCAGCCGTGCCGTGCCCGCCCTCGAAACCCACCGGCAGAATGCCGCCAAAGGCATCGGTCAGCCCGTAAATGCCTCCCAGCACGCCCATCACTAGCCCCACTCCTACCACGTACTGACCCCACGCCACGACCTGCCCGTAGGCGAGTTGGATTCCGCCGCGCCGCAGCAACGACGAGAACTTCGGCAGCGTCACACCCATGAACAGGCACGCGAATACGACGTTGATCAGGAATCCGGGAAGTTCCCCCCAAACGGCGGTCCACGTGGAGACTTCCGCGTGAAACGCGACGACCCACGCCTGCCAACCAACCGCCCCTTCGGACGGCATGCCGGCGTGTAAGACGTTCAGCCCGGCGATGAGCCCCAATCCGACCAGCCCGGCGATGACGCATGCGGGCAGGTACATCCATTGGAGCAGCCGCACGCGAGTGCGCAGCCAATGGCCTACCAGCAGCAACATGCACAGACCGATAAATGCAAGCATGCGAATTCCTTCTGGTCTCGCCGCCTACTGCGGGCCAAGGGGCACGTAAAGCGGCAAGGAGACCTTGACGTTTCCGTCGCGAGAGCGGTAACGAGCGACAAGAGTTGCAATCTTGCCGGCGGGCGGACGGTCGTGCCAGGCAAGGCGCATCGCATAGCCCCAGCCGAAGGCGCTCTTGCCGGCGAAACCCGCAAGCTTCACGCCGCTGTAGGCCCAGGTATGCAAGGGCTTGGCCAAAGCGAGTTGGGCCGCCTTAACGCGACCCTCATAAAGAGCCAACTCCAGCGAACCCTTGACCGTAACGCTCAGCGGCCTGTCGATCTGAAAGAAGTTCATCTGCACCTGTACGCCGTCCGCACCCGGTCTGTCGTCCCAGTTCACCGGCGCTGGCGGTGTGAGCCGAAGCACGATCTCGTCGAAGTGATCGACGGGGCGCGGCGGCCAGTCGTGGACCTTGACCCGGCCGGGGTTCTGACAACCGGCCATCAACGACAGCAGCGCGACAAGGATGACTGCGGCAGGTCGCGATTTCATCGGGCAGGTTCCGGCTGGACGCGGTGGGTGGCGATGGCGGCCTGGAACTGCTGCTGCACTCGCTGCCATGAGATTTCCGGGTCTTTGACGATCTCGTCGACAGGGCGTTTGATTCGCGGCATCGTGGGCAGGAGGACGCTGTTCCCCCGCCGCAACGCCGGCAAGGCCGCCGGCCTGACCGGCACGATCAGAGGCTGCGATGCCGGCCTGGTGGTTGGGTATGTGACGTCGGGATTGTCCTTCATCGCGTTTGGCAACATGAACTCGTCGAGGTGCTTCTTGAGATAATCCTCGACCTCTTCCCGCTTGAGATGGCGGACCTTGTTGACCCGCTCGACCTGCGTGTCGGTAACCGCGTCGGCTTCTTCAACGGTCCGCAGAACGTGCGGCGTGAGAATAATCAGCAGCTCGCTGCGTTCCTTGATCTTCGTCGAGCCGCGGAACATCGCGCCCAGCCAGGGCAGGTCTCCGAACCACGGAACGCGATCCTCGCGGTCGTCGTCCTTGGTCGTTATAAGCCCGCCAATGATGATGGTGTGCCCGTCCTGCACGCTTACGGTAGTCTCGGCCGACCGCTGGTTGATTACGATAGCCTTTGTGGTCTCGCTGATCGTCACGCTGGAACTGGCGATCGAGCTTATCTCCGGCTTGACCTCCAGCTTGACGAACCCGTCGGGATTGATCCGCGGCGTAACCGTCAGGATAATGCCAACATTCTCGTACTGTATGGTGTTGATGGTCGTGCCGTTTTCGGTAACCCGGCTGTTGGTGATAAACGGCACGCGTTGGCCGACGTTGATTGTCGCCTGCTGGTTGTCGCTGGCGAGGATCTGCGGGCGGCTTAGAACTTCCAGCCTGCCCTGACTCTGCAGGGCTCGGAGGAAGAACGACAGGTCTCCGGCCGCAACCGACAGGTTGAACCCGTCCCCGGCGGCAGCGACGGACATCTCCGTGCCAGCGCCGACGGAGTTATGTTGTTTGCTCCATTTGCTGGTCACATTCCAGTCGATGCCCAGTTCATTGGTCTCATCCAGCTTCACCTCTGCCAGGAGGACCTGGATAAGCACCTGCGGCGGCGGCTGATCGAGTTCCTTTATCAAAGCCTCGATCGTGTCGAAGTATCGCGGGCTTGCAGAAAGCAGCAGCACGTTGCTGGTCTCCTCAGCCACAACGGCCACCTCGCGCTCCAACAGCCGCTGGGCAGCGCCCATTCCGTCATCGCCCAGCGTGGAAGTCAGTCTCTGCTTCTCCTGGTCCAGGAAAGTCTGCATGGCAGTCTGTATCGCGGGCGCCTGGGCGTTACGAAGGCGGTACACCTTCGTCACGCGCTCCTGGGCGGGGCTGGAATCGAGATCCTGGATAACCTTCGAGGCAAGCTCAACGTAGCGCTTGGTCCCGCCGATCAGCAGACTGTTGGTCCGCAGATCAACCGTCACGCTCAAGGCGTCCTGCTCGCTGGAACCTACTGTGGCCGAAGGAGCCTTCTTGCCCCCGGACGCCGGCTGACTCGTTACAAGTGTGTAACTGACCGCTTTGGCAGTCTCCTGCCCAGCCGAAAGTCTGAAGAGTTGGGTGAGCACCTCCGACATCCGCGCCGCGTCGGCGTTGATCAGCGTGAACACGCGAATTTCCGCCATCCGCGGGCTGATGGAATCCAATGCCTTAACGAGGCTCTCCATCAGTGGCATGTTCTTGACTGGTGCCGCCACAATAACGGCGTTTGACCGCCGGTCCGCCGTGATGAGAACCCCTTCCTGCAGGGCCGTGGCGATCAACTCCTTGCCATCGGAAGTCTTGCTGATGAATTGCAGCAACGTCTGACGGTTGGGGCTCAGAGATGTCGGCGACTGGGGCTTGTTGGTCAGGACCTCCGTCAATATCTGCGCCAGTTCCGTCGCGTCGGCATGCTGAAGCGGGAAGACACGAATCTCCGTGACGTTCGTGAGCTGCTCCCGATCCAACTGCTCGATCAGGTCCTTGATGCGCTTAAGGTCCGCCGCCCCGGCCGAGACTAAAATGGTGTTTGTACGCTCGTCAACGGATATGTTCGTGGTACCCGCCCCAGCCGCTCCAGCGCCCGCCTGTCCGGCGAGCAGCGTCTTCAATGTATCGGCAACCTGCGTGGCGTCGGCCTTCTTCAGCGGGAAAGCCGTCGTCGTTGCATCCTTGCCCGGGGGCGTATCAAGCTGAGCTATCAGCGTCTCGGCCAGCTTCATGTCCGTCGGGCTCGCGCCGACGATAAGCGAGTTGGTCCGGGAATCGGCGATAACGGTCATCGGATCCTTGGTGGTCTCCCGGCTGACGCGCTGCGTGAAGAGCTGCTGGAGAGTTGGTGAAATCACCGTCGCAGTAGCGTTTACCAGTTTGAACACCTTGAACTGCATGGCAGGGATGATCTTATCACCGTCGAGGCCCACGACGAGCTTGTCGATGACCAGCAGGTTTTCCTTGCTGGCAGAGACGATCAGCGAGTTGGTTCGCGCGTCGACGCTGATAGCGACCTTCTCCCTGGCCACCACGGCCGGGTTGTTTTGGGAGACAGACGCCCCCGGCTTGTACAACCCTTGCTGCACAAGACCCTGGAGCATCGTCGCCGCCTGCTGGGCGTCGGCATTTTTGAGCGTGTAGATTTTCACCGTGCCGCTCTCGGTCGCCGGCTCGACATCTACTTTCTTGAGCAACTCGCGGATCATCGCGAGGTTTTCCTTGCTGGCCGAGACGATCAGCGCGTTGGCCAGCGCGTCGGCGGCAACGTCGACGCGGTCCTGCGGGACGGGCGTCGCACCCGGCGGGGTCATACTCGTCAGGCGAGCCAGGAATATTCGCTGAATGACGGGGCCGATCGCGCCGGCGTCGTTGTGCGTCAGTGGCAGGACATCGAGCACGACGGCAGGGTCGGTTATCTCGACGTCGAGTTTGGCGACCAGGCCAGCCAGCACCTTCGAGTCATCGGCGCCGGCGCTTACCAGCAGGGCGTTCATTCGCAGGTCCGGCAGGATCACGGGCTTCTGCTTGGCGACGTCCGGCGTTCGTGCGGCCTGGTAGCGGGCGTTGAACAGGTTGACCAGCGTCACCGACATCGTGCCGGCGTTGGCTCGTTTGAGCGGCAGGATCTGGATCTCCCCGCCTAGCGCGGGTCCGACCGCGTCAAGCTGTTGGGCGAGGCTCTTTACCAGCTCGAACCCATCGGCAGACCCGCCGACAATCAGGCTGTTGCTCCGCGTGTCTGCCGCGACGAGCATCCGCAGACGCTCAGCGTCGACCTGCCCCAGCGCGGTTGCCCGTTGAACGCGAGCGTCGAGCATCTTCTGGAGCGTCGGCGCCAACGACAGCGCGTCGGCGTTTTCCAGTGTAAGCAGTCGCACGCTGTGCATTTCGATGGTGGCCTTGACATCAAGCCGCTTGAGCAGCGTCTCGATGACGCCTATCGTCTTCTCGCTCGCGGATACTATCAGGGAGTTCGTGCGGGTGTCGATGGTGACCGTCGGGCGGTCCTCGGCGCGGATCAGCGTGGCGTTTGGGCCGGTGTGCAGGGCGACCAGCACCTCCTGGATGCCGGCGGCGTCGGCGTTGGTAAGCGGGAATATTCGCACGCGGCTGAGGCTGCCTGCGCCGGGGATGTCGAGCGAGTTGACGACTTCGGCGATAAGCGGCATGACGTCGCTGCGGGCGGCAACTATGAGGATGTTCGTCAATGCATCCGCCTGAACCGTCAGGGCTGGACGGCTCTTGGCGAATTCGGTTTCTTTGGGCAGCTTGTCAGCCAGTGCTGTTCGCAAACGGGTGACCTGCGTGCGAAGGCCCTCCGCCCCACTCGCCACGCCGGTCGCCGGTGATTCAGCGAACACCGCCTGGAGCATCGGCAGCAGCTTCGTCGCGTCGGCGTTCTTGAGTTGGAACAACCTTACCTCCGTGACAATCTTGCCCTCCTGGCGGTCGAGGTCCTTGACGATGAGCTCAGCCAAGGCGAGCGACTCTTCCAGGCCGCTGAGAACCAGCGTGTTTGTCCGCGTGTCGGCGGAGACGTTAAGCGGGTGAACGAGCGCCTTTCCGCTGACGCTTTCCGGCACGGCCCGACCTACAACGCTGCTCTTGGTCGCACCAGCGAGCTTCTGGCCCTGCTTGAACACGTCGGCCAGGATGGTCGCCACACTTGCAGCATCAGCGTTTTTCAGATGTAGCAGTCGGACCTTGGCCGCCTCAGCCAGCGGGACGGCATCGAGCGTCTTGATGATTGCCGCCAAGGCCTTGAGGTTATCCGGCGTCGAGACTATCAGCAGCGCGTTTGAGCCCTGCTGGCCCGAAGCGATCGGATCGGCGCTGATCTTGATCGGCTTGCCGAGATCCAACTCTGGCAGGTTCGCGTCCGTCCCGCCGCGAAGCCGCAACAGGCGAATCTGGTCCTGAAGAGCCCGAGCCTCCGGCGTTATCTGGTTCTGCGCCGACGGGCGAATCATCTCCATAAGCACCGCTGCCAGGCGGGTCGCGTCTGCCCGCTTGAGCGGGATCACCATCACGTCAGCGGCTACGTTGGCGGCTGGCTTGTCCAGCGTCTTGATGACCTTCTCGACCTGCTCGAAAACGGTTCCCTTGGCCGTCACGATGATCGATCGCGTCCGCTCGTCGGCCTGGACATCTATCGTCTCGTCAGGCCGCAACCGTTTGATCTGCGTGAGCAACTGCGTGAGGGCAGGCATTATCTTCGTCGGCATTTCATTGACGAGCGTGTATATCCTGAACTCGAGCTGCGGGGCAACGTCCTTCTTGTCCAACTGCTCGATCAGGTGCGCGACCTCGGCCATCTTTTCCGCGGCGGCCGAGACCACGACCGCGTTGGTCATCGCCAGGGCGGTTATCGTCACTTTGTCTTCGGGCCTCTGCGCGGCGCCCCGAACCGCAGTACCGCGATACATACTCGTCAGTGCCGCTGCGACTCGTGTGTTGTTGGCGTTTTTGAGGACGAAGACCTGCACGGACTGCTTGGTCACCGCGGCGGCTTCGTCGAGTGCCTTGGCAAGGGCCTGTATCGCCTCAAAGTCCTCGTCGGAGGCGTTGATGAGAATCGATCGCTGCTGTTCGAGAACGCTGGTTTCCACCCGTCCGCCACTACCCGAGGCCGGTGCCCTGGTCGAGCCCCTCCGCCCCGCCGGTGCCCGAACGCCACTGGGTCCTCGCGTGCCAGGCGTGTTGTAGAGCTGCTGGATCGCACGCTCCACCTCGGTCGGGTCCACGTTCTTGAGCTGTATCAACCGCATCGTGCCGCGAGCGGGCTTCATCTGCTCGATCTCGCTGACCCACTTGGCGACTTTTTCGTGCATCTCGGTGTTGGTGGAAACGACAAGGGCGTTGGCCCTTTCGTCGGCGGTAACGGCAAGCGGCGTTATCGTCTGGCGGTTCGCCCGGGCGGCCTGCTGCTGCTGAGCGTACATGTCGCGAATCATCGAGGCGACCCCTGCTGCGTCGCCGTTTTTCAGTTGGATAATCTTCACCGTCGAGGCCGTCGACTCCGCCGCCCGGTCAAGCTGCATCGCCATCTCGATGACATCGTCAATCTTGCCGGTCGGGCCGGTGATTATCAGAGCGTTGCTCGATTCGTCAGCGGAGATGGTCACGCCCTG
Organism: uncultured Planctomycetaceae bacterium; assembly: GCA_964564285.1. Taxonomy (GTDB): domain Bacteria; phylum Planctomycetota; class Phycisphaerae; order SM23-33; family SM23-33; genus JAUWQU01. The sequence continues at coordinate 26,445 of CAZMBZ010000017.1, forward strand.
GGCGGTCGTCGCGCCCGAGGGAGAATACCGCCCGCGTCGCGGCGGCGCTTTACCGGCGGACGCGGCGTTGGCAAGCACTGTCGCAAGTTGCGTCGCCTTGGCGTACTTGAGCAGCAGAAGCTGTGTTCTCGTCCCCGCGGCGGCTACGTCAAGCTGGGCCAACAGAGCCTTTACCCTGTCGAGATTCGGAGCGTTGGCGGTGACGATTATCGAATTCGTACCGCTCTCGGCCACCACGCTGACCATATCGTCCGGGCTTAAGCGAACGCCCCGCTGCGGCGCAAACGCCTGAGCCAGCGATGCGGCCACCATCTCCGCCTTGGCGTGCTTGAGCGTCAGGAGCGTCTGGGCCGCCTTGCCCGTCGGCACGTCGAGTTGGCTTGCCAGCGTACGAATCTTCTGGAAAGTTTCCGCGTCCGCCCGGACCACAATCAGCCGGGAGTCCTTGTCGGCCTCGATGAGAATCTTGCTTTGTCCGACACCGGAGGGAGGACGATAGCCTCGCCCACGCGGTGAAGCGGAAGCGCCAACGAACACCTTGTTGAGCATCGCGGCAACCGTATCGGCATCCGCTATGGTCAGGGGGATCATCTGCACCGGGTATTGCAGGACGGTAGAGACGTCGATTTCCTTGATCAACGCCGCGATCCGCTCGTGCTCGCTTATCGGAGCACGGACGATCAGCGTGCCGCTTGACCTGTCCGCCGTGATGCGAACCTGGCCAGTCGATGCCGTCGGACGACCACGAGTTGACCTGGTCTTGGCGCTCAGGCTCGCAGTCAGCGCCGTAGCAACGCTGGCGGCATCGGCGTTTTCGATCTTGTAAACCTTTACGATCACCTGGTCGCCCGTGGCGGACTCGTCGTAGTCCTTGATGACCTTGGCGATAAGCTCGTGCTTGTCCGCCGGAGCCGAGACCACCAGCTTTCGGCCGCTCTCGGCAGGCAAGATCACAATCGGCGCTTCGGTGGAGTTTCGACCTCGCGCGTACCTGGAGGCGGAAGTCCCGGCGAATATCTGCTGGAGCGACTGGGCAAGCGTCTCGACGTCGGCGTTCTTGACATCATACATCTTGACCACCGACACGGATGAGGCTTCCGAAGCCTTGTCCAGCGCCAGTGCCATCTTGAGGACCTTGTCTACCTTGGCGCTTGGGCCGGTGATTACCAACGCGTTGCTGCCGGCGTCGGCGGAGACGGTAAGAGTCTGCCCGGTGCTCGGGCCGCGATAACGGCCCCGCTGCGCGACGGTTCCCCCGGCGGCCTGGCTGAGCACCGGGGCGAGGTCGGCGGCCTTGGCGTGCTGAAGAACCAGCAGTTCAGTCCGCGCGCCGCCGGTATCGGTGTCCAGGCTGGCGACCAGGTCCTTGACTCGTTTGAGATTCGTCGCATTGGCGGCGACTATGAGAGAGTTGCTCTGTGTCTCGGCGACGACGGTTACGGCGTCTTCCGGCGAGAGCCTCTGGCCGCGTTGGGGCGCGAAGGCCCGGCCTATGGCAACGGCAATGGCGGAGGCGTCGGCATTGACCAATGGAATCAGCGTCCGAGCCGAAGTGGCCGTCGAAGCCGTGTCCAACTTGGTCGCCAACTCGCGAATCTTCTCGAACGTTTCCGCGTCCGCCCGGACCACAATCAGCCGGGAGTCCTTGTCGGCCTCGATGAGAATCTTGCTTTGTCCGACACCGGAGGGAGGACGATAGCCTCGCCCACGCGGTGAAGCGGAAGCGCCAACGAACACCTTGTTGAGCATCGCGGCAACCGTATCGGCATCCGCTATGGTCAGGGGGATCATCTGCACCGGGTATTGCAGGACGGTAGAGACGTCGATTTCCTTGATCAACGCCGCGATCCGCTCGTGCTCGCTTATCGGAGCACGGACGATCAGCGTGCCGCTTGACCTGTCCGCCGTGATGCGAACCTGGCCAGTCGATGCCGTCGGACGACCACGAGTTGACCTGGTCTTGGCGCTCAGGCTCGCAGTCAGCGCCGTAGCAACGCTGGCGGCATCGGCGTTTTCGATCTTGTAAACCTTTACGATCACCTGGTCGCCCGTGGCGGACTCGTCGTAGTCCTTGATGACCTTGGCGATAAGCTCGTGCTTGTCCGCCGGAGCCGAGACCACCAGCTTTCGGCCGCTCTCGGCAGGCAAGATCACAATCGGCGCTTCGGTGGAGTTTCGACCTCGCGCGTACCTGGAGGCGGAAGTCCCGGCGAATATCTGCTGGAGCGACTGGGCAAGCGTCTCGACGTCGGCGTTCTTGACATCATACATCTTGACCACCGACACGGATGAGGCTTCCGAAGCCTTGTCCAGCGCCAGTGCCATCTTGAGGACCTTGTCTACCTTGGCGCTTGGGCCGGTGATTACCAACGCGTTGCTGCCGGCGTCGGCGGAGACGGTAAGAGTCTGCCCGGTGCTCGGGCCGCGATAACGGCCCCGCTGCGCGACGGTTCCCCCGGCGGCCTGGCTGAGCACCGGGGCGAGGTCGGCGGCCTTGGCGTGCTGAAGAACCAGCAGTTCAGTCCGCGCGCCGCCGGTATCGGTGTCCAGGCTGGCGACCAGGTCCTTGACTCGTTTGAGATTCGTCGCATTGGCGGCGACTATGAGAGAGTTGCTCTGTGTCTCGGCGACGACGGTTACGGCGTCTTCCGGCGAGAGCCTCTGGCCGCGTTGGGGCGCGAAGGCCCGGCCTATGGCGACGGCAATGGCGGAGGCGTCGGCATTGACCAATGGAATCAGCGTCCGAGCCGAAATGGCCGTCGAGGCCGTGTCCAGCTTGGTCGCCAGCTCGCGAATCTTCTCGAACGTTTCCGCGTCCGCCCGGACCAGCAGCATTCGCGAACTGGCGTCGGCCTGGATAACCACACTACCGCCGGCGCTGGAGGATCGTCTGGAACGCGAGTATCTGCTTCGCGACCGCGAAGATGCGGCGCCAGACGTACCGAACACGGCATTGAGGACACTGGCGACTTCCGTGGCGCTGGCGTTCTTCAGGGCGATCGTCTGGACGGGGTACTTGTCGGTGGCGCCGATATCCATCTCGGCGATGAGCTTGGCGATCTGCTCGTGGTCCTCGGTCGTGCCGCGAACGACCAGCGTATTCGACCCGCTATCCGGGATGATGCGAAGCCTCTTTGCTGCCGACGTGGCCGATGAACGGCTGGATCGGCCTCGCGCGGACACATTGGTCAGCGAGGTGGTCAACGCGTTTGCGAGAGTCGTCGCGTCGGCATTTTCGATTTGATAGACCTTGACGACGACCTGTTCTGCCGGGTTGGTCTCGTCCATTTCCTTGATGGTCTTGGCGATCAGTTCATGCCTGTCGGCGGCGGCTGAGACTATGATTCTACCGCTGACCTCGTCGCCTATGATAGACACTGCCGGCTCAGCGGAGCCGGTGGCGGATCGTCGATACGCGCCTCCAGATCTTCTCCTGTAGGTGCTTGAGCTGCTGAAGATCTGCTGGAGTGCCTGGACCATCGTGGGTATATCGGCGTTCTTTACCGGGTACATCCTGACGGTGGGGTTGGCGGCGGAGGCGGCGGCCTGGTCCAGTTGCTCAGCCATTGCGATCAGTCGAATGACTTCCTTGGCCGGACCGGTGACGATAATGGTGTTGCTGGACGGTTCGGACGAGACCACAATCTGCTGGCCCTGCGGAACCACGACCCTGGCCCTGCCCCGGCTGCGAGTCGCCCCGCTGCCGCCACTGGCGGACCGGGCGAGCACGTTGGCGATATCGGCGGCGGTGGCGCTTCCCAATTGCAGCAACTGGGTGACGGCACCGATGGCCTTTTCGGTATCGAACTTGGCCACCAGGGCCTTGACCTTATCGAGGTTTTCCGCGTTGGCGGTGACTATCAGGCTGTTGGTAAGAGGCTCGGGGACGATGCTCACCGAGTCGCCGGTTCGAGCGAAGCGTCTGGACGAACCGTTTGCGCTCCCGAAGGCCGCCTGGAGCGAAGGCGCGACTTCCGCGGCGTTGGCGTATTGCAGGGTCAGGATTTCCGGGGCGGCCTTGGCGGCGGTGACAACATCGAGCTTGGCGACGATCTCCTGTATCTTGGCGAAGGTCGCGTCATCGCTGCGAACAAGGATCAACCTCGACGCGGCGTCAGGTTCGATGACGACGCTACCCTTTCCGACCGACGACCGCGACGAGCCAGACCGCGTCCGCCCGCGTGATGACCGGGCTGCGGCGCTTGCGCTGGATCCGCCGAACAGTCCGCCCAACACGCGGCTGACGGAATCGGCGTCGGCGTGCTTGAGCACGATCGTTCGCACGGGGTACTTCTCGTTGCGGGATTGGTCCAACTGGGCCAGGAGTTCGACGATCCGGGCGTGATCTTCCTTGGTGGCGCGGACGACCAGGGCGTTGCTGCTGGTATCGGCGCTGATTCGTGGCTGGCCCGCGTTGGCACCGGCTGAGCCTCGTCGGCCTCGACTGGTCGCACCTGTCGTCCCGCCGGCCCGCATGGTTTCGGCAAGGGCTCGCGACAGCGTGGCGGCATCGGCGTTTTCGAG
>CAZMBZ010000017.1:31068-32546 GCA_964564285.1 uncultured Planctomycetaceae bacterium
TTGAGCGGATACATTCGCACGGCCCGGGTGAAGCTGGTGGACTTGTCGAGGTCTTCGATGACCCGCTGAATGAGCGTCATGGCCTCGGTCGGCGCCGAGACGACCACCGAATTCGTGTTCTTGTTGGCCGAGATGCTCACCACCGTGCCGGCGTCCACCTTCGTGGCGCCCGCGGCGCCTCCGCTCATCTGGAGCATCTGGAGGATCATGTCCGCCTGCGGGGTTCGCGAACTACGCCTGCTCCTGGACGACCGCGATAGAGGCGACACTGAGGGCGCTGATTTTTTCGCCGGGGTGAACAGGTCGGTTAGGTTTTCGGCGACTTCGGCGGCATCGGTGTTCTTGAGCGTGAAGATTCGCACCTCGCTCACGACGGTCGATACCCGGTCGAGTTCCTGGACCAGGGGCAGTATCAGGTCGAAGTCACTGGGCTTGGCGCGAACGATTACGCTCTTGGTGCGAATGTCAGCGACGACAGTAACCTGCGACGAACCCAACGGCACCGGCGTGGGCGGCTCTGGGACTGTCTGCGTTCCGCGACTGCGAGCAGCCCTGGCCCTGGCGGCCCTGAGCATCGACGAGGCGGCAGAAGTGCGTGACTTCGGATTGAACAGTGCATCGAGCGTATCCGCGACCGCCGCCGGCGAGGCATGCTGAACGCGAACGACCCGCAGTTCGAAGTCGGCATCCCCCGCCGTGGCGGAGAGCTGGTCGATCAGGGCCTGGATGTTTTCCAACTCCTGTCGCGGCGCCAACAGGATCAGCGAATTGCTTGTGCGATCTACGGCGATGGTGATCTTCGTGCGGGGAGCGGCAGACTCAGCCGGCATGGTTGTGACAGGCTGGGTTGTCTGCGTCCGGTCGCCTTCAACCGCCGGCAAGGTCGTGGGCACGGGCTGGGTTGCCAGCGTCGAGGCAACTCCAAGAGCCGGTGGCATCTCGATCCGGGTGTAGAGCATCTCCACGTCATTCGGCAGGCCGGGGAATATGCGAACGCTGTTGGGATCAAGGGTATTGGCGTCGGCTCGGCCTGCGTTCTGGGCGGGAAGTTTGTCGGTGACAATCACATCGGCATTGCCCATCTGTCCGTACATTCGCTGAAGCAGTTCCGCCATACGGCTGGCTCGTATCTGAGTCAGGGGCACGACCCTGACAATAGGATGCTCATCTTCGGCTGGGAGGTCATCGAGCTTGGCGATGACCTTTTCGATGGCCTTGAGGTCGGCTTCCTTGGCGACGACGCTGAGGGCCTGGCTCATGTAGTCCGGCTCGACAATTGGCTTGGCCGTGCCTCGGCGGTCGGCGTACATGGCTTCAATTATGGTGGCGACCTCGTCTGGGTCCGCACGGTTGAGATACAGATACGCCACCTCGCGCGGCGCGGCAGCCTTGTCCAACTGAGCCAGGATGTTCTCGACTATTTTGAAACTCGCCGCTGTCGTCGAGACGATCAGGCTGTTTGTCCGCTCGTCGGCGGA
>CAZMBZ010000018.1:0-32056 GCA_964564285.1 uncultured Planctomycetaceae bacterium
GGACGGACTCGCGGATGAACTCCAGCCGAGGATTGTCCCGCACATGCCGGATATTGTCCAGGCTCCCCGTGGAAAGGTCATCCACAAGCATGACGCTGTCTCCGCGGGCCAGTACAGCCTCGGCTAGGTGAGACCCTATGAACCCCGCTCCGCCAGTGATCAAAACTCTCATACGTTTTCGATTCCTGCGCCCGAAGGCTTTTTGGCAAAAGAAACAAAAGATACAGGAGGTACAAGAAACGGCTAAAGACAACGTAATGCAATAGAATATTCGTGCTCATCGGCAAAGGCAACGCCCAAGCCGCCACCGAAGGCGAGTTTCGCGTACCGGGCCCGCAGCCCGGCTAGCCAGGAAATTATCCGACTGAGGGGAGGACATCGGCCCGCAAATGTGTTAGATGCTTTATGAGGATCGAAACTCGCAAACAAAACGAAAGGAAAACCACATGACCAGAACCCGAAGAATCAACGGAACAAAGTTGCTGCTGGCGACCATGGTCGCGATCGGCGCGATAGTAATGGTCTCAGCGCCCGCCGTCGCGGCCGTGCGCATGCCGGCAGTGTTCAGCCAGAACATGGTCCTCCAGGCCTCCATGCCGGTCCCCGTCTGGGGCTGGGCTGGCGCGAACGAGAAGGTAACCGTGAAATTCGCCGGGCAGGAAAAGTCCGCCACGGCCTGCGCCGCGGGCAAATGGATGGTCAAGCTCGACGCGCTGAAGGTCTCGCCCAAACCGGGCAAGATGACCGTAACCGGCGCCGACGGCAAGGCCATCACCATCTCCAACGTGCTGGTCGGCGAGGTCTGGCTGGGCTCGGGGCAGTCCAACATGCAGATGGGCGTCGGAGGCTGCCTGGACATCGAAAACGTCAAGGCCGACGCCAAGCGCCCTACCCTTCGCATGTTCACCGTCCAGCGCCGCCCCGCCGGCGAGCCGATGGACGACGTCATCGGTCAATGGGTCGTATGCACCCCGGAGACGGTGCCGGGTTTCTCTGCCACGTTGTATTTCTTTGGCCGACGCATTCACAACGATCTCAAGATGCCACTCGGGCTGATTCATTCATCCTGGGGCGGCACGCGCATCGAGCCCTGGACCCCGCCCTGCGGTTTCGAGGCGGTGGCGGAGCTCAAGGATATTTCCAAGCAGGTCGCCGACGCCCCGACGGCTTACCGCGCCCAGGTGGCCGCGACGATAAAAGGGATCGAGGCCTGGCTGCCCAAGGCGAAGCAGGCACTGGCCTCAAAGGGAACCGTTCCGCAGGCCCCAGCCATGCCGCGGCACCCGCTCAACGGTACGCGCACGCCGACAAGCCTTTATAACGGCATGATTCACGGCCTGGTCCCCTACGCCATGCGCGGGGCAATCTGGTACCAGGGCGAGTCCAACGGCAGTGAGGGCGAGAGCTACTACCACAAGACGCGAGCCCTGATCGGTGGCTGGCGGCAGTTGTGGGGCGAGGGTGACTTCCCCTTCTACTTCGTCCACCTCGCGACGTTCAGGGGTCCAAACGCGGCCCCCGAAGGCGGCGACACTTGGGCCAGGGTCCTTGAGGCACAGGCATTCAGCCTGAGCATCCCCAACACAGGCATGGCCGTGCTGAGCGACCTCGGCAACGCCCGGAATATCCACCCCAAGAACAAGCAGGACGTCGGCGATCGCCTGGCCCTGTGGGCGTTGGCGAAGGATTACGGCAAGAAGGACCTCGTCTACAGCGGGCCGATCTTCAAGAGTGCCAAGGTCGAGGGTTCGACCATGGTAATCAGCTTCGACCACGTAGGTTCGGGCCTGATGGTCGGCAAGAAGGATGGCCTGAAGCCCACGGAGGAAATCCCCGGCGGCGAGCTCAAGGGCTTCGCCATCCAGGACGCCGACGGCTCATGGCAGTGGGCGGATGCGAAGATCGTCGGACAGACGGTCGTGGTCTCCGCGGAGAAGGTTTCCAAGCCCAAGGCAGTGCGGTTCGGGTTCACCACCAACCGCGCCCACTGCAACTTCTACAACAAGGAAGGCCTGCCCGCGGTAGGTTTCCGCACCGACACCGAGTGGACGCCGAAGGGCAAGTAGCGGTAGTAGGTAATAGCTAGTAGCTAGTAGGTAGTAGGTAGTAGGGCAGCAGAGCCGGGTGCCGAGGTTTGCGGAGTTCCGACGGGGACTCCGCAAACCGGCACCAGGGCATGTCACTGGCCCGGAACGCCGTCGAAGTTCGTGAATACGCTCCAACGATCTTCGGGGCCTAGCGGCTCCATTCGGCACCGGAGGAACAGGGCAAAGGGATTCCGCTTGATCTGGGCTTCATTGCCAGAGTAGGCGATGCCCTTGCCGGACGCGCCGAGGGTCCAAACAGTGACGGTCTGTCCCGAGATTAGCTCGACGTTCCACGCTGCGTCGGTGGAAGTAGAGGCGTGGTCTTCCAGCGGATCATCCATCCAGTCACGGCCGGTGGCCGTGTGGTCGAAACCGAACTGCCAACGCACCTGGTTCGATTTGCCCTCGCCATGGCCTTTGCTCAGATCGTGCAGTCGAGAGAAGCGGAAGTCTTTCTCTATGGCCTTGCCCTCTGTGGGCGTCTGGGAAGAACCGCACGAAAGATCCTCCCGCAACTTCCCGTCCACGTACGTCTCCATCCAAATGGTCACCTTGAAGTTCTTGAGGGCCTTGACTTCGAAGTGCTGAACCTCCAAGCCCAAGTCCTTAAAGAACACCGCATTGGGGACCTCCGTGGTACTCACGTATGCTGAGGGTTTGCCTTTTCGGCCTCCGCAAGAAGGTAGCAACAAGGCGGTTACGGTGAGCACGGCAGCGATCGGATATCTCATGGGTCTCTCCCCGTGTCGAAAGCCGGGTTCGTCAGGCTGTCATCCGGGATTTCCGGTACACGAACATCGCGAACTTCTTCGCTGATCCTATCGCGTTTCCCAACATCTACAAGCTATTTATCGACGTCCTTCTTCCCGACGACTTTTCTTACCTCGAGCCTGAGCGCAGCGTATAATTCCAAGTTGATCAACCGGAGGCGCCCACTGGTGCCCCCCATACACGGCGCGAGCGGAAAGGGAACGGAAGATGACACTCGAACGAGGCAGGCAGGACGCAGGCGAGAAACCGCGGAAGCTTCTGCGGCTGATTTGTCCGGCGTACCCGACGTTCAACATTTACTCGGCCCAGGCCCGTGTTACCACGGCGCTTGGGCCGATTTGTGTCGCGACCTCGGTCCACGAGCTGCCCGGCTGGGACGTCGAGGTCGTCGACGAGAACAATTACCACTTCGGCCCGCGCGGCCCTGACGGGAAACCGGACCACAAGTCCATCCAGCGCTGCCGGCGCGCGGACGTTGTGGGCATCTACGGCGGACTGACCAGCACGATCCCGCGCCTTTACGAGATAGCCCGGCTGTACGGGCGGATGGGCGTTACGACCATCGCGGGCGGACAGCATTTCGTCGATGATTACGTCGAAGAGGCGTTGAATCGCGGCGTCGATGTGATCGTCAAGGGCGAGGGCGAGCGGGCCATCGTCGAGCTTCTGCCGAAGCTGATCGCCGGCGAGGATCTCTCGTCCACCGCGGGCCTGGCCTACCTCGACGGCGGGCGGGTCATCCAGACGCCGGACCGCCCGGCGATAACAGACTTCGACTCCCTGCCGATCCCGGACTTCTCCGTCCTGCACTACGCGAAAATGAAGATATTCCCCGTCACTGGCGTGCGCGGATGCGGGATGGACTGCGAGTTCTGCGCCGTCAAGGGCAAGCCCAGATTCGCCACGCCGCAGCGCATCATGGCCCAGTTCGCCTCGGCCCATGAGAAGCACCGCGCCAGGCGATTCTTCCTGGTTGACGACCTATTCGGGCAAAACAGGCAGGAAACCATCGAGCTCTGCCGCCTGCTGCGGGAATACCAGAACGAGATGTCCATCCGGTTCACCATCACAGTGCAGATCCGCCTGGACAAGGCCCGCGACATCGAACTGGTGGCGGCCATGCGGCAGGCTAACATCAGCACGCTGGCAATCGGATTCGAGTCGCCCATCGCCGCCGAACTCCAGGCCATGAACAAGCGTCTGGACCCGGCCGAGATGATCGAACTGACGGCCTTGTACCACAAGGCTGGCTTCCACATCCACGGCATGTTCATCTTCGGCTACCCCCTGCCGGCTGGGGCATCATTCGACATGCCGATTCGCGAGAGAATTCGCCGCTTCCAGCGATTCATCCGCAAGGCCCGCATCGACACGCTGCAAGTGATGCTGCCCGTGCCGCTGCCGGGCACGGAGCTTACCCGCCGGCTTCGCGACCAGGGCAGGCTCCTGCCGAGGCAGTTTGTGGGGCTGGAGTATTACGACGGCAACTTCCCACTCTTCGAGCCGGACAAACCGCTGACGTGCGAAACCCTCCAGGCCGCGGTCCGGCTGATAATGCGCCGCTTCTACCGCCCCGTGCAAATGGTCAACGTCGCCATGAACATCCTCGCGTTCCCGGCGCTGGTGTTCTGGCTGCACCGCCTCCGCGTGGGATGGGCACGATGGTGCCGACGGTGGTGGAACAGCGTCTACCGCACGGGCGGCTGGTTCATCGTCCGCCGATGGACGGCCGCGTTCAAGAAGGACGCCTTCCTGGCCAAGCTCGCCCAGGCCAAGCTTCGCATCCGCAGCGAGGCCCACACCCTCGCCGAGCACCATAAAACCAAGTCCGATTCCCGGCACATCGCGCGGGAAGGCTAGCGAGAGTTTACTTTCCCGCCACGGACGCGCGAAGTTTTCGCCAGGTGGCCATGGATCGCGCCAAGTGCTCGGCGGCATCGCTGCGCTGGCCGTAGCATTGCAGACCGACGGGGCCTTTGTAGCCTACTGCCTTGAGCGTTGCGAGCAGCCCGCCCATATCGAAATCACCCTCATCCAGCGGAGCGGTCCACTTGCCCTTGCCCGCGCGGACCTGGGCGCCGGTCGGCGACCCGTTAATGGTCACCGCCATCAGGCGCGAGCCGGCCTTTACAAGCTCCAGGCGGATGTCCTTCTCGTCATTGGTCTTTAGGAAGTGACAGAGGTTGAACATCACGCCGACGTTCGGGCGGTCCACCTTCTTGGCCAGGCGAACGCCATCACTGACCTTCTCCAGCCAGTGGCCCACGTGAGGGTACAGCGCCAGCTTCACACCGAACGGCCTGGCCAGGTCGGCGATCTCACGAATCAACTCGACGGCCCGAGGGTCGCCGGCCTGGTCGCTGGGCTTGCCGCCGTTTACCAGCAGCGCCAGCATCGTCGGGCGACTCTTGAGCAACGGGAGAACTTCCTTGAGCTTTGGATCGTAAGTCTGCTTGGCGCCCTGCGCCACGTTCAGCCGCATGTAGATCTGCCAGAGCGTCAGCCCGGCAGCGTCGAGAGTCTCGATTCGCTCAGCCACCTTGCCCAGCCAGAGATGACCCGCCCCCGAGTAGCCAAGCTTTTTGAGCATCTCCGCCTGTTGGGAAAGATTGCGCCGCTTGGTGTCGTGAACATCCATGCACAGGGCGAAGAAAGGCCAGTCGCCGCAGCCCCCTGCTGTCGCCTTGTCACCCGGCCCCGCCGCCGACAGGCAGCGCGGAACCAACGAAACGCCAACGCCCCCGGCTGCGGCGCCGGCGGCAAGTTTGAGAAACTCTCGACGACTCCCGTTCGTTCGCATTGCGATACTCCATTCAGATCAGTATTCAGGAAATTACAGCGTCCATGGCTCGCGCATGGCGCGGGAGAGCATTCGGTTGGCGGCAGGGTCGTCGGGGAAACACTCGGCGTCGGGATCCCAACGGAGCTTTCGCCCGAGGTCCATCGCAATGTTGCCCAGGTGCATGACCGAGCAGCAGCGGTGTCCTATCTCGGCTGGGAAGTAGGGATCGCGGCGGCTCTTCACGCAATCGAGAAAGTTACGGTGCTCGCCGCCCGGGCAGGTGAACAGGTGCAACTCGCCGGGGCCGATCACGCTCTTGAGAATGTCCGGACTCGACGCCTCGAGCCGACCGCGCCAACCATTATTGCCGACCCAGCCGTCGTCACCTTCGAACCGTATCGCCACCCCGCCGCTATCGATGAACATCTCGACTCCGTCGGCGTAACGGTATCGGAGATGGTATTCGTGGTATGTATCGTACAGCCCGCGCGCGTGGGCCTTGCCCTGGCCCTCTACCTCGACGGGTCCGGTGCGTTCGGTGTCGTTGCCCCACTGGGCCGTGTCGATCAGATGGGCACCCCAGTCGGTCAACTGCCCACCGGAATAATCCCGCAGCCAGCGGAAGTGGTAGTGAACACGGGCCGGGCAGTACGGGACATACGGTGCCGGCCCCAGCCACATATCGTAGTCCAGGCCCTTCGGCACGGGTTGGGGCGTCGGGTTTGCGGGGTTGCCCGGCCCAGAAGGCAGCTTGACGTATATCCGTCGCAGCTTGCCGATTCGCCCGTTGCGGACCAGCTCCGCCATGCGGTGGTACTCCTGCACGGACCTGTCTTCCGTCGAGAGCTGGAAGACCGCGCCGTAGCGTTCGACGGTATCGGCAAGGACCCGTCCCTCGCTGACGGTCAGGGTGGGCTTTTCACAGATGACATCCTTGCCCGCGCGGATGGCGGCCAGGGAGATCGGCACGTGCCAGTGGTCGGGTGTGGAGACCATCACGGCGTCGATATCGGACCGAGCGACGACATCTCGCCAGTCGGCGAAGGTGCCGCAGCCGAAAAACTCACCCGATCGCGCCCGGCCGGCGTAGGACTTGTTCACCAGGAGCTTTGCCCGGGCCATCCGCGCGGCGTCCACGTCGCAGACGACCACCGCCTGGGCGTCGGACTGGGGCAGGAATGACCGCAGGTTTACGCCCGTGCCGTGGCTGCCGACGCCGATGAAACCCATCACTATCCGTTCACTCGCCGGAGCCACGCCCGGGGCGCCCAGCGCCGTCGATGTAATCACATACGGCGCCGCTGCAACCGCAACTGAAGTTGCGGCGGCGCGCCGGATGAAACCACGCCGACTGATGGTCTTGCGATGCGAGCCCGTCATGCCCAAATCTCCTATCTTTAGTTCACGGTCCAAGGCTACTACTCACTTCAACCGCAGTATCACCGCAGGGTTGCCCATCAGTATAACGACGAATGAGGACAGAGGGCGACTAACCTTTCAGCCTTTCGGTTGTCATATCAAATGTGCGGGGGGGACAAGGCCAGGCAGTTTTGGAAAAGGAGATTGAAGCCATGAACGCAGGAACAATAATTCGACGGATAGCCGGGCCAATTGGCGCTTTCGTGCTCCTTGGCGCCCTTACGCTGACCCTGGGCGGGTGCGACCGACACCGTGGTTCGGTCCATTATTACAACGACGGCGGGTATTACGATGACGTGCGAACCTACCGCTCGCCGCAAGTGGTTGTCCACCAACGTCCCCGCCACGTCCCGCCGCCAGTGGTCGCCCATCGACGTCCCCGCCATGCCCCGCCGCCCGTATTCAGGGACAGCCCCAGACACAGCCCCGGACGCGGAAGGCCTCATCGCGACCATCGCTGATTACCGCCTGCCGACGAACAGGCCTACTTACCGCAAGTTGTCAACTGCACCCCACAGACGGGGGGCGAGGACAGTTTCCTCGCCCCCCGCTCTGCTATGCGCGAAGACCGGCGAGGTCTCAGGCTCATCTCCTTTCGCCGACCCGGCATGCTGGAATGATGGACGTTTTTTTCTTAGAATTCGTGAACTGTCTCCGCCCCGGGTATCGTCTATACGTCCATACGCCCATGGGGGCGAGTCCAGCGGCACTCGTGTGCCCATTGCCAAAAAGCCAAAGGAGATTCGCAAATGCATTGTGCATCGCCGGACCAGCGAAGGCTGAGGTTTATCGTTCTCTTGATCGCAGCCATGGCGGTTACAGCAAGCGCCACGCGGGCCAGCGCAGCTCGCAAGCCCGGCTCGGCCGCCCAGAGCGAAATCGCCCGCGCCGTCCGTAATGTCTATCCTGCTCTGGTGAGAATATACGTTGTCATCAACAAGCCCAGAGCCGGTCGCATGCGAAAACTCAGCGGTTCGGGCAGCGGAGCGATCATCAGTAGCGACGGCTACGTGGTGACCAATCATCACGTGGCTGGCAACGCCGGGCGGATCGTCTGCAATCTCGCCGACCAGGAAGAGATTGAGGCCGAGCTTGTCGGCACGGACGCACTGGCCGACATCGCGGTGCTTAAGCTGGACCTCTCTCGCCGCAAGAAGGGCGCAAAACCCCTGGCTGTCGCCAAATGGGGCAACTCCGACAAGATCCGCGTCGGCGACGTAGTCTTCGCAATGGGCAGCCCGGCGGCGGTGTCGCAATCGGTCACGCGAGGCATAGTGAGCAACACCCAACTCATCCTCCCGAGAAGCATGTCCGGGGCGTTCCGCCTGGATGGAGAGAACGTAGGATCGATCGTGCGATGGCTGGCCCACGACGCGGTGATCTTCGGCGGAAACAGCGGCGGGCCCCTGGTCAACGTCGCCGGAAAGATAGTCGGAATCAACGAAATGGGCCTCGGCTCGCTTGGCGGGGCTATCCCGAGCAACCTCGCCAAAAGCGTCGCCGAACAGATCATCGCAGGCGGGCACGTCAAACGAAGCTGGACCGGAATGGAGGTCCAGCCACGACTCAAGAGCGGTTCCGCCGACGCCGGCGTGCTCGTCGCAGGAATCATCAAGGACTCCCCCGCCAAGGAGGCTGGACTCAAGGCAGGCGACGTGATGACGTCTTTCGACGGCCAAGCAGTCGATTGCGGCATCGCCGAGCAACTGCCGCTTTTCAACCAACTCGCCCTGAGCACGCCGATCGGCAAGAAGGTGAAGATCGAGCTTCTTCGCGATGGCAAGGCGAAGACCGTCTCGCTGACCACCATCGCCCGCGAGCCCGCCCTGCCGAGACCCGAGGAAGTCAAGCCATGGGGCCTGGCCGCCAGAAACCTGACAAGGATGATGGCGCTGGCAATGCGACGGGCCGACAGCGACGGCGTGCTGGTCCAGTCGATCCGGCCCGGCGGCCCCTGCGGCGATGCCAAACCGGACATCCGGCCCGGCGACATCATCCAGAAGATCAACGGCAAGTGCGTAAAGGACCTGGCCGCCCTTCGCAAACTGACGGCCGAGGCTACCAAGGGAAAAACCGATCCCGTGGGCGTGCTCGTGGATTACGATCGCGGCACGAGGAAGCTTCTTACGGTGGTCAAGGTCGGCAAGCAACCCGACCCCGACAAGCCCGCGCTGGCCCGCAAGCCATGGCCTGCCGTCGGCACGCAGGTTCTGACTCGCGACCTCGCCGAGTCTCTTGGCATGAAGGGCAAGACCGGCGTTCGCGTGACGGAGGTATACGCCGGACGCGCCGCCGAAAAGGCCGGGCTCAAGGTCGGCGACATAATCCTGGCCGTGGACGGCATGGACGTCGAGGCCTCGCAACCCAGCGACTCCGACGTGTTCGACACGATGATCCGTCAGTACGACGTCGATGTGGAGGCGGTGCTAACGGTCGTTCGCGACAAGGCTCGCAAGAAGATCAAGATGACACTCGAAGCCCCTCCGACGCCTTCGGACCGCCTGGCCAAGTACGAGGATGAGGATTTCGAGCTGACCGTTCGCGACCTGTCGGTCATGGATCGCATCCGAAAGAAAGAGGACGCCTCACTCAGCGGCGTGCTTGTGCAGCGGGCCGACTCGGGTGGCTGGGCTGCCTTCGGTGGCCTGATCGGCGGCGACGTGATAATGTCCATCGACGGAGTCCTTACACCCGACGTCGGCACCGTCGAAAAACATCTCAAAGCCGCCAAGGTCAAGAAGCCCCAGCGAATCGTCTTCTTCGTCAAACGGGGCATACATTCGAAATACCTGGAGATCGAGCCGGACTGGCAATCCGTCAACCCCTGACAGGCCCAGCAAGGATCGAGATAGAGCTTAACCCGAGTAAGAAAGGAACCGTGATGAGCAAGCGAGTTTTGTCCGTTGTGATGTGCGCGGCGTTGGCAGTGATGTGGTCCGTCCCGGCCGGGGCGGAGGACAATATCGACGGCGCCAGGAAAATACTCAAGAACTACGGCAAGGCGGTCGTCCACGTCGAGGCCATCCTGTCCATAAGCGCCGAAGGCCCCATGGCTGGTCGAATGGGCGGCACCCGGGAGCAGAAAGTCCAGATCACCGGCACGGTCCTGGATGAATCCGGGCTTACGGTGGTTTCCTACACAAGCCTGAATCCGACGAGCGCGATGAAGAACGTCAAGGTCCGTGGCAGCGACGGACAGCCGATGTCCTTGTCGATCAAGGGCGAACTTTCCGACGTCAAGATCGTCCTGCCGGACGGCACGGAGATTCCCGCTCGCGTCGTCCTGAAGGACGAGGATCTGGACATGGCGTTCATCCTGCCGAAGGACAAAATCGAGAAAGAAGCGAGCGAACAGATTCAGGCAGTGGACCTGTCCAAAGCCGCCGCCAAGGCCAGCCGGCTCGACCAGATCGTCCGCCTCGGCCGCCTGGGTAAGGATCTCAACCGCGAATTGGTTATCAGGCTCGATCGCATCTCCGCCATCATCACCAAGCCGCGAACGTTCTACATTCTCGGCGGCGCACAACCGGGCACGCCCGTGTTCGCAACGGATGGCAAGCTTCTAGGCATCATCGTATTCCACAAAAAACCAGGCGGATCAAGTACCAGCCGGGGCAGAGTCGGCGCCCAAGGTACGCCCATGGTCCTGCCGACCAAGGACGTAAAGAAAATCGCCGACCAGGCCCGACAGGAGATCGCCAAGGCCCCCACCACCAAGAAATCGGCCGACAAGTAAACCCGTCAGCCTTGCGTTAAAAATCATCGAATCCATATAAGGCCGCCCCAGGCCGTCCCGATGTCCGTCGGAACGGCTTGGGGTGTTCTTTTGCGCTTGCCGGAACGCCTCAAGAACAAAACGACAACGTTCGTGGCGTGCCTGTAAGGGCAATCCGACAGCATAATCGCACTGGAAACAATCGGGTATACTAGCCAGGCCGTGCCGACCTGGACCGTGCCCGCGTGCTCGGCGGCGGCGAGGCTGATGGCCCTGGCGGGTGCGGAGATTCTCGTCTACCCCACCGCCATCGGCTGGGACATGCGAGACAGCGAGGCCGAGCGACAGCGACAACTCGACGCATGGTTGACTGTCCAGCGTTCCCACGCCATCGCCAACGGCCTGCCCGTCGTCAGCGTCAATCGCGTCGGCGACGAGCCGGACCCATCCGGCGCCACGGCCGGCTCGCGGTTCTGGGGCAACAGTTTCGTCGCGGGCTGCCAGGGAGAAATCCTCGCCCGCGCCTCTGCCGACACCGAGGAAGTCCTGGTCGTCGAGCTCGACCGCTCGCGAAGTGAAACCGTCCGCCGAGTCTGGCCATTCCTCCACGACCGCCGCATCGACGCCTACGACGGACTGCTAAAACGATACCGCGACGAGCCGTGATGGCGGCGCACCCCCGCCGCCCCGGCCAGGAAAAAGAAACTTTCCCTTTCGCCGAGCGGACCTCGACGCGATCATGGCGGTTGAAGTAGATAGGTCGCCTCGCCAAGCGCACACGGGCCTCGGCGGGGCTTTCAGGAACTTTCTGTAGTTTACTGGCACAGATACCTCGTGGAGAAAACGAAAATGGCGCGTTTGAGTAGACGTGATTTTATGAAGGGTTCGATGGCAGTGGCTGGCGCAGCGATAGCCATTGGCGGCACAAAGGCGTCGGGCAAGATTATCGGCGCCAACGACCGCTTCCGTATCGCCGTCGCCGGCGTGAAGAGCAGGGGCAACGCCCACATCGACGGCTACGTGGGCCAGCCGAACGTGGAGGTCGCCTACATCATCGACCCGGACAGCAAAGTGCGGGACCGCGTCGTGTCCGGGCTAGCCAAGCGAGTCAAGGGACGCTACGAGCCCAAGGGCATCTGCGATGTCCGCAAGGCCCTGGAAGACAAAGACCTCGACGCAATCAGCATCGCCACGCCCAACCACTGGCACTCGCTGATGACGATCTGGGGCTGCCAGGCAGGCAAGCACGTCTACGTCGAGAAACCCCTGAGCCACGACAACTTCGAGGGCCGACGGGTCGTCGAAGCGTGGAAGAAGTATGGCGTGGTCATCCAGCACGGCACGCAGCAGCGAAGCATCGCCAGAGTGGCCGGACTCAGCAAAGCCATCCGCGACGGCAAGTGGGGCAAGCTTGTCGTCAGCCACGGCTACTGCTGCAAACCTCGCAACGGGATCGGCTTCAAACCCGTCGGGCCCGTCCCGGCAGAGCTGGACTGGAACATCTGGCGCGGCCCGGCCAACATTGCAGACAACGCCTTCCACAAGAACCTGGTCCACTACAACTGGCACTGGTTCTGGGCAACCGGCAACGGCGACCTCAACAACCAGGGCACCCACCAGCTGGACGTGGCTATCTGGGCGCTCGGCGACAATCGCCAGCCCAAGGCCGCCATGGGCCTCGGCGGGCGCTTCGCCTGGGGCGACCAGGGCGAGACGCCAAACTCGATGCTCAATATCATCGACTACGGCGATGGGCAGTACATGTTCTTCACCGTCCGCAACGTCAACTACAAGGGCTACAAGCGTCAGGTCGAGAACGAATATTACTTCGAGGATGGCGGAAAAATCATCCGCGGCATGTACTACCCCAAGGGCAGCGACAAGGGCGAGAAAGTCAAAGTGCCTGCCGGCAAGGTGACGCCCGGCGGATGCTTCGGCAGCTTCATCAACGCGTGCAAGGCGGGCAAGCCCGAGATGTCCAACGCCCCGGCCGACGTCGCCCACCATTCCTGCCTGCCGGGACACCTGTGCAACATATCGTACAGGATGGGCAAGAAAACGCCGTTCACCACCAAGGCCGTCGACTTCGGCGACAACAAGCTCGGCCAGGCTGCGTTCGAGAACCTCCACGAAATCCTCAAGGACGGCGTGAAACTGCCTGCCGACAAGACCCAATACAACGTCGGTCCGTGGCTGAAATGGGACGGCGCGACCGAGAGCTTCATCGGCGACCACGCCGAAGCCGCCAACAAGCTCAACCGCAAGGTCTGCCGCAAGGGCTTCGAAGTGCCGGAAAAGGTCTGATACTCCGAAAAGAAGAAGCTTTTCAACGCAGAGGCCGCTGAGAGCGCCGAGAGAAGAAGACAGAGCTTTGCTCTTCTTGTTTCTCCGCGTTCTTTGCGGCCTCTGCGATGGATATGCTTCTCACTTCCACGTCGCCTTCGGAGGCTGGGCGTAGTCGTTCCAGCGGGCGTCGACACCGGCATCCTTCGCCTCGCCGGTGTGGAAGTAGATCCTGTATCGCATTGTCGCGCTTTGTCCAGCCTCGATGGTCCAGTCGCCATTGGCCTTCTTACCACCCGGGAACGCTCTCAGCCCGAACGGGTTGATCGCACACAGCCCGTAAGTTCGGGCGTGCCACGTCTGCGGGTGGCGCAAATTGCCCGGCGCGTCGAACATGGCGAAACCGTACCGCTTGCCGCCGACCATCCCCGAACAATCCACCCACCGGGCCTTCTGGCCCCAGGCAGCCTTGGCCTGCTGGCCCTGCGAATTGACCATGATCCCCTCGGCGCCCTTCTTATCCGAGCGAAACTCCGGCCTCATTCGAGTCGCCAGCGGCCCGCCCTCCTTGGTATCACCGAACGTCACCTTGCCATACTTGGCTTCGAAGGTCAGTTCGATATCCAGCACCCGCCCGGCCTCGGGTAGATTGTACACGCGGATGGTCCGAGTCTCGGAGAGGTTGGACTTCCTGGCCGCGTCAGTCCAATCGAGCGTCTCACGGATAATCCCAACTACGGGTCCATCGACGACCTGCTCGAAACCCTTGTGCAACTGCCAGCCCGCCCTGCCGGAAATCGACCAGTTGTCCACCTTGTTGACGTCGCCGTGGGCAACCCAGATGCTCGTGTGGTGCGGGTGGTCGGTGGCCTCGTTCTTGGGCAGGTCTTTGTACTGCATCGGGAACGAGCGGGTCATGGCGACCTGGTCCGGGCCGTAGACCGGCCAGAAGTACGGGCGGCGGAGTTGGTTCTTGCCGACCTTGGGGTTGCCGAACACGTAGCTGGTGAACGCCTTGCCCGCGATGGCGATATCGACCTGCTTGTCACCCTTCTTAAGTTGGACGCCGCAAGCGCCATCCGCGACCGCGGCGGAAGAGAAATCGACCTTGCACGTCTTGGTCTCGCCCTTGTCGAGACCGGCAAGGATCCACCACAACCTGCCGTCGGCAATCTGGCAGGCGATGACCTTGCCATCAGCGGTCATCGTGGCTGCCTTGGCGGAGGCTGGCGCCTCAATGGACATCGGCACCAAAGCGCGATCCCGCGAGCCGGCATGGACAACCAACGTCCTGGCCGCAGCGGAAGCGGCGCCGAGGTCGCCCAGAGCCAAAACCACGAAAGAGGCGAACGTCAGGCAGGCGACAAACTTGAGCGAGCTTTGCGTATCCATTTGTATCTCCAATAACCAAATAAAGATGAGAAATAGGGGCCATCTATTGTCATTAACACTAACCCCCGGCCGGGAGTTTTGCCAGAATATGACAAGGTCGCCAGTAGCAGGAGACCGTACACCAAGGACCTGTGCCCATCTTGGAATGGCCCTTTTGGGGTTGCAACTTCTGCCAAAGGCGGGCAAACTCTTCGCAAGTAATTCTGAAACGAAAGGACGGTCGATTCCATGGCAATGAAAAAGTTCATCAACGATCCGGCGAACCTGACCAGCGAGCTTCTGGAAGGTTATGTCCAGGCCTACGGGAACAAGGTCGCGCTCGAGGGCGAAAAGACGGTTGTCCGCGCCAAGCCCAAGGATGAGTCCAAGGTGGCGATCGTCACAATGGGCGGGGCTGGACACGAGCCGGCACTGAGCGGCTTCGTCGGCGAGGGCATGCTGGATGCAAGCGTCGTCGGCGACATATTCGCCGCACCCGGCCCGCCGCCGGTGCTCGATGCCCTCAAGCTCATGAACCGCCCCGCGGGAGTGCTTTTTGTGGTGCTCAACCACGCCGGAGATGTCATGAGCGCGAACATGGCCATGGACATGGCCGAAAAGCAGGGCCTCAACATCCGCCGAATTCTCACGCACGAGGACATCGCCCCAGGTGCCGACGCCCCGGCCGAGGACCGACGTGGCCTCGTCGGCTGCGTCCCGCTGTACAAGATCGCCGGTGCCGCCGCCGAAGCGGGCAAGAGCATCGACGAGGTCTGCCGAGTGGCTGAGAAGTTCAACGATCAGATGGCCTCGCTGGCCGTCGCCCTCAAGACCGCCACGCACCCCCAGTCAGGCGAGGAGATATTCGCTCTGGCCGACGATGAGATGGAAGTCGGCATGGGCCAGCACGGCGAGGCCGGCACCGGGTGCAGCCAGATGATGACCGCCGACCAGACCGCCAAGGTGATGGTCGAACAACTCGCCAAGGCCGTCAAGGCCTCCAAGGGCGACAAGGTCCTGCTGATCATCAACGGCGCCGGCGCCACAACGCTGATGGAGCAGTTCATCGTATTCCGCGCCGCCCGCAAGGTCCTGGTCGAAGCGGGCATCGAAGTCGCCCGCTCGCTGGTCGGCGAATACCTGACAGTCCAGGAAATGGGCGGATTCCAGATGTTCCTGGCGAAAATGGATGATGAGCTGCTGTCGCTCTGGGATGCCCCCTGCGACACGCCGTACATGACCGTCCGCTGACGCTGACTCGGAGGCCAAAACCATTAGCGATACATTAGGTTACCCGGAAGTGGCAGCCATGATCCACCGGGCTGCCTCGGATATCCGAGCCGCCGTCGATGAGCTTTCCCGGCTGGACTCAGCCACCGGAGATGGAGACCACGGCTCGGCGATGCTGAGATCGATGGACGCCGCCGAGAAAGCCCTCGCCGAGGCAGGTGAGTCCGCCAGCCCGAAGGACGTCCTGTTCCAGGCAGGCTGGGCCGTAATGAGCGCCGCCGGCGGGGCCACCGGACCACTGCTGGGATCGCTGCTGATGGGACTAAGCGAAGGCTTCGGCGACAAGCCGCAACTCGACACCCCGGGCATGGCCTCGGCGTTCGAGGCCGCCCTGGCCTCCGTCGCCAAGCAGACAAAAGCCCAGCCCGGCGACAAGACAATGATGGATGCCCTTGTCCCGGCCGTGATGGCAATTCGCCAGGCCGCCGACGACGGCGATAACATCCAGGCCGCGTTGAAAAAAGCCGCCACCGCCGCCGCTGATGGCGCAGAATCGACAAAGACAATGCAGGCCCGCTTCGGCCGGGCAAAAAACCTCGGCGAGCGAAGCATCGGCCCCGTCGATGCCGGCGCCCGATCAATGGCATTGCTGCTGGCAGGCTTCGCGGCGGCGATTAACGACAAATAGAAGTTATAAGGAAAGCAATCTCATGGCAGAGGCACAGGGCAATCTCGACAGCAAGGATTTCGGGATCGGCATCCCCCAGGATAACCAGGGCTACTACCTCAAGGGCTCAGCGAACCTGGACTGGGGCATGAAGGACCGCCTGGCGCGGGTCTTCAGCCCAGCCACCGGCAAGACGGTCATGCTGGCGTTCGATCACGGATACATCATGGGCCCAACCAGCGGCCTGGAGCGGATGGACCTTACGATCGTCCCCCTGCTGGCCCACGCCGATTGCCTCATGTGTACCCGAGGATCGCTGCGCCAAATCGTCCCGCCGACGTTCAATAAGCCCATCTCGCTGCGGTTCTCCGCCGGTACGACCGTGCTGACCGAGTTGAACGACGAATGCACCATGAACATCGAAGAGGCCGTGCGATTGAACGCCACGATGCTGGCCGTCATGGTCGCCGTCGGCAGCAAGTACGAAGCCACCACCATCCGCAACCTCACCGCCACCATCGACGCCGGCAGCCGACATGGCATACCCGTGCTCGGCGTGACTGCCGTCGGCAAGGAACTCGTCCGCGATGCCCGATACCTGTCCTTGGCAGCGCGGGTATGCGCCGAAAACGGCGCCCACGTCGTCAAGACCTACTACTGCGCCGAAGGCTTCGAGAAGGTCGCCGCCACCTGCCCCGTGCCCATCGTCATCGCCGGCGGTAAGAAACTGCCCGAGCTCGACGCACTCACGATGGCCCGAAACGCCATCGACCAAGGCGCCTGCGGAGTGGACATGGGCCGGAATGTCTTCCAAGCCGACGCCCCCGCCGCCATGCTCCAAGCCATCCGAGCCGTAGTCCACGACGGCGAGTCGCCCGAAAAAGCCCTCGACCTCTACAACACGCTAAAAAACGCGAAATAACAGCGACCTCGATCGCTGATAAGAACTGAACAGGAAAATGGGACAGGCTGCTTGCGACGCTAAGGCAGCCTGTCCCTTTTCTGCTTCAATCAGAATCGGCCTCATGCTTTCGACCGTGAAAGCATGGGGCCGAACGCTTCATAAGCCATGCTGCCAGCTACTTCAAATCAACCTTGAACCTTACGCCGTTGCGGACAGATAGGCCGAAGAGCGAGTTCCATTCGATCTTTCCTTTACCCCTGACCTCGAAAGCTATGATTTCAGGATCGCCCAGGTTTCCTATCGAGAAGTTCCCGTTCGCATCCGTGGTATCGCCGGTTCCGCCCGACTCTGTTTCGACCTCTATGTACTGCCCGACAACAGGCTTGCCGTTGCACGTGACCGTGCCTTCCACACCCCCCGCCTCGCCGCCCGTCTCCCAGGTAACCACCATCGCGTCATTCTCAAATGACCGGTTGAACACGAAACACACCAACACTGCCGTCAGGCCCGCCAGGACCAAGCCGATGGCAATAGCCAGATAGATATTGCGTCTTCTTCTTTGCACAGTTTGGCCCCTTCTCCTGATTGATGCAGCCCTTCGATGGTTTGGGTGGTTTCCCCCAGTTCTCGTCTACTATGCTTCTGCGCTTAGGCAAAGGGCCCATCCGCGCTCGTGGACCGCGCCAACCCTACTTCTCAATCTCCAGCACAAGATATTCGCCAGGCCAGACGAGGGCCAGCTTCTTGGAATTCGGCGAAAACTGCATTCCCATGACTCGTCCGTGACGACACGTTCTGATCAACTCCAGCGTATTCGCATTCCATACGTACGTCTTGTCTGTGCTGCCAGCGACGTATTTCCCATCAGGGCTAACGACCAAGCAGGAAAACCGGTTTCCGCCAGCCATGGCGGCACCGCTCTTGGCATTCGCCGCAGCCCATGCGGAACGCAGAATCTTGCCTGTCGTCGCGTCGAATACATACAACCGCCCTTCGCTTCCGCCGGCATACACAGTCTTGCCGTCAGGACTGAACGCCACGTAGTTCAAATTCAGGGCAGAAGGCGGCCTCACAGACCACAGGTGCTTCTTGGCCGGAACGTCAAACACCGTCACACCATGATCGATCGAACCCAGCACTATGTGCTTGCCATCGTTCGAAGCTATGATTCGACGAACGAGAATGCTCTGAATCTTGTTAATCGTAGCTACCCAGGACAACTCTCCGGTTTTGCAGTCAAGGAGCCCAACCTGCAGATAGTTGTTGAAGAAAGGCTCATAATCCGCCGGACTCTGTGCATTGGTTGTTTCCGGAACCAATGCTATCGCCAGAAATCTCCCGTTCTCGCTCAGATCCATCCGGCGAGGACACCATCCCGGTGGGATGGCATATTCTCGAACTGAGTTTCCATCCTCGCCATGTATTTCCATGAAGCACACTGGCCCCCCGCGAGCGTCCTTCTTTTCTCTTCTCAAACTGTACTGCCTGTGTAGCGAGAGCCACTGGACACCACCTGCTGCCGTCTGAGGTAGAGCTACATTCGTGGTCGACCCACTAAAGATCCCGTCCTTGCTCCACTCGTACACCAATAGAGAGGGCGGGGGGTACTTCTCAGGATCAAGTTGGTCAATCGTCTCAAGGGGAACCCTCTTGTATATCATATCGCCAACCTTGCGAGCGGCTTTCTCATCTTGCGCGCTCGCAAACACAGCCCCCCCGCCCTGACCCCACTCCCCCCAATCGCGAGGGTCGTTTGCGTCCACGATTACCTCCACAGCGGAGCCCTTGTCGCTCCCACACCCAACCGACCACAAGGCACAGCACACGACCACTGCCAGCATACCAACACAGCCTGCGTCATACTGACCTCGGCGTTGAGTTCTCATCTTTCGCATGATTACGCTCCATTGTATGATCGCATAAGACCTCTTGCACCAAGGCAAGCTCATGCCCACCAGCACATCCAGATCACTACCACTTGAAGTTCGGCCGCTTCTTCCGCTCGCCATCCTTGACATTGCGCCCTGGAAAGTGCTTCCGGGAATCCGGCGACACTGTATAGTTTTTGTGTTCCACGTGCATCCCTGCTATCGGTTGGCCCCGATGTTCCCCGATGTGCATCGGGACAGGCATCGGGGTCTTCGACATTTGACGGGTTGGCGGGCGGTTGCGTTTGGAATGCCGATTGGCTGGTGCTGAATGCAGGTGGCAGAAGACATTCCGGACCCCGCTGCTTTTGTCAAGGTCGTCAAGGTCGTCCCGTTTGCTGGGGCTTATTGTAGCTGGCCGGGGCGGTGGCGGTAAAGGGCTAATGGGAAATGACCGAGGAAAATGCTAAATGCCAGGGGCAAGAGTCGGCAGAGAGGCCGGCTGCCAGGCGAATATCTTCTGAACGATGTCAGGCTCTCGCCGCAGTAGTTGCAGCATCCGAAGTCCCACATCACTCGGTTCCCGCACGCCTTGCTCCCAACTCTGGACCGTCTTGACGGAGACATTCAGCACTGCGGCAAACACGGCTTGCGACATGTGAAAGTCCTTGCGCAGAGACACGATCTCCTTGGGGCCAGGCTTGGGCGGCGCCGCCGGCAGCTCCGTCGTAGCGAGTGTCAACTCGCCCCTGGAGTATGCGCTGCTCTCGGCCAGCCCCTTCCGCAGTCGGTCAAACAGACTTGCCTTCTCGTGTTCACTCATTTTGCACCTCGCGAACGTTTATATGCCTTTATAGGCTCTACCAGGTCTTGCGTAAGTAGGCAAGGGGCAAGACAGCCCTTCGGGCTGAAGAAAGCTGCTTTGCCTTCATCTCTCAGGCCCGGCGGGCCGATCCCGGCGCGCCGGGATTGGCCGGGGCTGTGCGCCCTCCGGGCCTGAAAGCCTGCCGGCGGCATTGGCAGCCCTTAAAATATACAATAGCGGTGCCGGGCAGAGGCCATCAGTATCAGAGGTCAGGAAAGGTTTTCTGGTATTGCGAACGATGGGTTGACGCAACCGGCTGGGCATGCTGGGGGTTCGGCATGGTGATGGCGGGAGCACTATTGTGCGGCGTGGCTGGGGTTGCGGCATAGGACGATGGGACCATGTCGCCAGCCCGCTGTACGAAACGACCAGGCGTATTGACCCGGGATTAAATGCATTTCTTCGATCACTTGTCGTGCAGTTGAAGGACGATCGGCCATAGTGTCTGTTTCAAATCTTTGACGACCTGGCTGAATGGCAAACCGTAATCAACAAGCAGGCTTCGTTTCAAGAACGCGCGCCATTGTGTTTCTTTTGGGCCGTCGTTGATGAAGTCATCGGTGAAGACCAGGGGCATTTTGTCAGGCAGTGGGGTCTTGCGTCGCTCAAAGGTGGACTCAATGGCTCCGGCGAGTTCGTTGTCGTCAATGCTCATGTGATTGAGAATCACATGCACATCGTAGAAGTCTTTCAGACGGCTGTTCATAATGCCGAGCACAATCATGGCGTTGAACTTCTCGGCCACCACTGTCGCCGGATGATAGGCGCGAATGCAGACCGGTGGGAAATCAAGAATGGCGGGGAACTCGATAACGGCGGGCTCAGGCGTAACCGCGTCACCAAAGCCGACATCAATTTGGATAGCCAGGCGGGCATTGCCAAGAAACGCCGTCAGTCGCACTCGAACGCCGTGATACTCCTGTTCGTCTCGGATATCATCAGTGACGATCGAATCCGGATCGAATCGAAGTCCATCTTCGACAACATCGGCGTTGCAGACATCGATAAACACCTGACGCAACCTGTCATGATCGATTTGGCCAAAGCCCAACAGGTCGATATCCCTGGTCGGGCGCCCCGGCACATCCCGCCAAATCGCAAAGAGCATCGCTCCCTTAAGAACGAATTGTTGCTCGTGTCCTGATGCGACAAGTCGCTGTAGCAACCGCTGAAGCCCGTAACGCATCAGCAGATTATTAAACTGTTCGCCGGTCTTGTCTCGAAGATTCAGCAGCTTTTGATGAACGGATTGCGCCATGCCGGATGAACCCATCAGACCATCTCCAGATAGGGGCGCATCACGGTGAGCATGCGGCAGGTTTTTGCGTAGCGGTGGATTTCGTCAAGAGTGGCCTTGCCCTGAGAAAGCGAATCCTTCAGTGCCTCGCGGGCGATGTCCAGCCCAATCTTATTTCGAAACTTGAAACAGTCCACAACGGTTTTCGCCGGACAATAGACCCGAACCGTCGAACCTTGAAGGCGGCGGGTTTCAATTCCGCACTCAAAGTAGATCTTGCCAAGCCTGACAATGCGAAGGGAGAAATCCCTGGGCTTCGGAATCGCCTGGTTGCGCTCAATCGCGATCCACGTTTCCATAGGCATCTGGGTGGTGATTTCGTGAAACTGTAGAGCTGAAAGCAGACAGACTACGCCGTGTGGCACGGCAAGGCTGACGGCCTGGAGCGTTTCGTTTTCCGAGATTTGATCCGCCGGCACATAGACTCCACGCGCAATGCGTCGAAGAGCCCCTTTCTTCGCCAGGTAGGCCAGGGTTGTCCGGCTGGCGCCGATTTCGGCCAGGTCCGCCGAAGAAACCCGGCCTCGCCGCCGAGCCATGTCCGTTATTTGCTCTGTCATTCCAGGCATAAGCAATTCTCCGTATTCAACAAACGCTCCTTATATAATGACATGTGGAGTGGGTTTGTCAAACACTAACAGGGAATCTTAAGGGAAGAATTTAAGGAATTTAAGGGGTCAGGAACTCTTAGCAGATGCGATGACTCGAACAACTTTTATATGCTGCATTTAGGGCGACGCCGTTCGACGTGATGTTACTAAGTAGTCGTATATCCGAAAACGCCTTATGGATTTCTCTTGGATATCCGGGGAGACCTTACTGTTTTCCCTTGTCAAGCGGCGAGGGGTGCCTGGCCGTGCGAAGGTTGGTGTGCTGCGTGCTGCCGAAGCGGTTGCCATTGTGGGTGCCATGCTATTTGTCCTCGTCGTTTTCACTTGTGTTTCCGGTTGGGTGTCGGGCTTAGCGGGCATGTCTTCGACAGGCCGGGGAGAATGAAAGGGGTTCGAAGAAAGCATTGCCCTCCATAATACATATGGACATTTCGAGGGGCGTTTTGGGTAACGAAAATTCGCGGAAGGCAATTTTTTTCACTTTTCCGGCCGGGGCTGGTCGGGCGGTCGTTTGTAGTGCCTGCCTGCGGGTAGGCTTAAAGTTGTGCAATGGAAGTTTCCCAAACCCGGCTGCACAAGTGTGCGAGCCGCTTTCTTGGCTGGAGTTGTGGCTTGCCTGGAATCAAGGCCCGAAGGGCCTGAAAGCCTGCCGGCAATGCCGAGTCGATGATGGTCCTGGCGGCTCTGGATCACAACGGGCAATGGAACATCTACTGGAAGCTGCAACGCGCCGCCTGATCGGCTGCCCCCCATTTGTGTCGCACCCATTGCCCTGATCGGTCCGCGATTGTTCTTGACAAAAACCCCGAACGCTATACTATGGTCGGCGTTGCAGGTGTCCCGATTTGGGACAAAAGGGAAGGCCGTGAAAATCGGCCGCGGACGCGCCGCTGTAACCGGTGACGACCGTCGCAACGAAGCCACTGTTGGGCTGTGGATGCCCGATGGGAAGGCGCGGCGGAAGGTTTTCGGCGGAGTTAGGTACTTATCGGCTTGGCCAGGCAAAACCCGGCAGGGACCGTGAGTTACAGAACTCCCGTCGAATGGACCCGGAAGTCAGAAGACCTGCCTGCGATCAGCTTGGTCTGGCTCTCGCGTTACGGAGTCGCCCGGATTGACACGGTCTTTGAAGTGATCAACCCCGGCCTTTCGTCGCGTGAGGCCGGGTTTTCTTTTGCCCGCTTCCAATGAACGGAGGCGGGAGGGCAAGTTGTTTTCCGCCCAGGAAAGCCCAGCCAAACTGCTGACGATGTTGGTTTGCGCCCTGACCGCTTCGTCATCCGAGTAGGGTTGCGAGACCGCCCACGAAACAGCATGTGCCCATAACGGAATCGCCGACGATTGACCCGCCGGCGCCCCCTGACGGAGACAACACCCCACTATTCTGCCCGCGATGGATGCATTTCGCGCAGAACCTCCGCGGGAGTGACGCAGACCTGACCGGTTTGCTCTCGATGGGTCATAAGGGCAAGAATCCCGGCAAAGCTGTCCGCAAGCGGAGGAGACACCGCCAATGACCAATAGAACTTGACCCTGATTTGAAATGCGCCCAAGCCTCGACAAACGGGGCGAGCGACGGACAACATGAATTAACCCGAAACCTCAGAAACAGATTCAAAGGTAAACGTAAATGAAGACTGCAAAGCAGACCATGATCATCATAACCACAATCGCACTGGCCCTGACCGGTCTGGCGCAGGCGGAAGACTATGATTTCAACGGCTTCACGGTGGATGTCGAAACGTGGACAGGCACCGGCGGGAACGAGACGATCCTGGTGGTCGACTGGAACCGGCTGGACAACGGCACGGCGACCGTCAGCGAGTCTCACGCTTTCGGCTATCGCTGGGACGGCGACCAGTACCAGTCGAACATGCTGACCGCACTGAACGACGTCGGCATCCTGGCCTTGACAACGAACACCTACGGCAGCCAGGTGTTCTTGAAAAATGTCGGCTACGAGGACGTCGATGACAACGAGACGCATCTGCACATCCAGGACGGCAGTTGGAACGTGGCCAGCAGCTCCGACCCAACCGCCCGCTGGGGAACCTGGGGCGACTCGGAGTGGAATTTCAATGGCGGCGGAATCAACGAGGAACTGCTGGCCGATGCCCAGTTTGTCGGCGCCAGCGCCATCCTTTACCCCGGCCCCGTGCCGTCCTACGGCGACGACCAGTTGACCATTCCGGTGCCCGAGCCGGTCAGCTTCTCGCTGCTGGGCCTTGGGGCGATGGCGATGCTTCGCCGCAGGAAGGCTCGCGCCTAAGCGGAAATGGATAACAAGCCCGGGCGGGCGGGGCAAACGATCGCCCCGCCCGCCTTGGGGCTGTGTCAAAACCTCGTACACGAGGAAGGCAAACGATGGTTTCTCGCGTTTCGTTGATTGCGATTGCCCTGCTGGCCATCACGGCCAGGGCCACGGTCGCCCAGTACCCATACGATGCCGGCGACTTCGCCACCGAGGTCGTCGACTACTACGCCGGGAATTCTGGCCACACCATCGACTGGCTGAGCAACAGCAGCTTCAAGGACCCCCAGGCCACCCTGGGCAGGCCCACCGTGGATTCCACCGGAGAAGACTGGGACATCCCAATGGATGACCCCGTGCCGGTCAACCCCGTGTACCCAGCCTTCCGGTCGCATGAGATCTGCACGATCGGTTACGATTCGCACATCGAGAGCATACACACAATCTACGACCAGACCGGCTACCTGGAGCTCAAGTTCGACCACAAGGTCTTCGACAATCCACTGAACCCGTACGGCTGCGACTTCAGCGTCTTTGGCAACGCGAAGCAGGGCCTCGGCAACAGTCAGGCGTGGACCAACGGCAATCCGGCGAGCACAACGGTCAGCCCCAGCGCCTTTACCGAAGCCGGCGCGGTGCTGGTCAGCCAGAACGGCGTGATGTGGTATCGACTGCCCGAGCCAGGCGAGCAACCCGCCGGCGGAGGCCTGGCCGGACGCGGGGCTGATGACTACGCCCCTACCCTCGGGCGGGTGTACGACCCGGACAACCCCGACACCTCCATCAGCACGCAATACTGGGAGAACCAGTGGTGGGGACATCCCACGAACCCCACGTATCCGCTCGATCCGGCGCTGGGCCCGGCCGATTTTGACGGCATGACCGTCGCCCAGATTTCCGCGGCCTACAACGGTTCGGCCGGGGGAACGGGCCTGGACCTTCAGGCCCTCGATTCCGCCGACTACGCCGCTTTGACGGTCGATGCGAACACCGGCATGAAGTGGATTCAATTCATTCGCATCGAGAACCCCAAGGACGAAAACGGCGAGTATGTCGGCGTTTCGACGGAGATTGACGCAGTGGCAGACGTGTTCGCCAGAAGGATGGGCGACTGCAATCTGGATGGCGTTGTGGATGCGGGCGACTACATAATCCTTAAGCGAAACATCGGCCTGGCGTCCGGCGTGGACTGGTGGGAAAATTGCGACATCGACGGCGACGGCGTTGTGGGATGGTCGGACATGAACCTGCTGGTATCCAACTTCGGCTTGGACAATCACGAATACCGCCTGACGGGCGAGGGTGACGGCACGGAAGTTCCGGAGCCCGCCATCATCGTACTCGTGAGCCTTGCGGGCCTGGCGGTTTTGAGAAAGAGGCTGCGGTGATTCCGGCTCGACCGACAAAACGATTCGAAAGGCATATCGCCTCTGCCGGTTTTACGCTGGTCGAGTTGATGGTTGTCGTCTCGATTCTTTCGCTGCTGGTGACCATCCTTTTGCCCACCCTCTGGCGAGCCAGGGAAATCACCAAGTCCACGCTGTGCCTGACCAACCTTCATGGCATGGGCAGAGCGCTGAACGCCTATACGTTTGAAAATGAAGGGCACTATCCGGTGGCCTATCACACCGAGCGGATCGGCCGCGTGCGATACAGCTACGCGTGGGACATCACCCATGTCAAAGACTGGAACACACGTGAAGAGACGATGACCGCGGGCACACTCTGGCAAGGACAGAAGCTGTTCCAGATCCAGCAGTGCCCTTCTTACAAAGGCTCATCCAACTGGATGGACGATCCGTTCACGGGCTACAACTACAACACGAGCTACCTGGGCTACAACGAAAGACCCCACCCCGTCGGCAAGCCCCCGAAGACCGTGACCATCGAGGCCGTAAAGTACCCGGGCCAGACCGCCGCGTTTGGGGACGGGGAGTACGTCTCCGGCGCCAACAAGTTCATGAGAGCGCCGTGGCGAGACTCTCGCTGGGACACCTTCGTCGGCCGATCCGCGGGCACCCAAGGGTATCGACATCTCGGCAAGACGAATGTCTGCTGGGCAGATGGCCATGCCACGCACTGGGCCGAGAAACACCGCCAGACCCATCCCGATGAAATGGGCCGCATCCCCGAGGATGCTCCGTACGGATATCTCTCTGCCGATAACAGCCTGTATGATCTGAAATAAGATTCGACTCCCGCGGCTTAATCCGGCAGAATATGCTTTGGCGCCCGCTACGAAAGTGGGCTTTAGTTGAGTTGGAAGCACTTCGTAGAAGGAACTTCCGTGGAAGAAAGCATGATTCCCGGTGCAGCCGCGCCGACAAACGGGCCGCCCACGCTGCCTGCGAACCCACTGTACCGCGTCGCCATGGCAATGCCATACGCCGTCCTCGCGGGGCTCATTGGCCTGATGATCTACTGCCAAGTCAAGGGCGAAACGTTCAATGTCTCGAAAGAAGACGGTTTAATCGAGTGGGCAACAGTCGTTGCGTTCGGGCTGTGCGGGGTGATTGCCCTGCTGGCGGCGATAACCAATTGGTCGCGGCTGTCCAGGGCTCAGATTATCCTGATATTACTGGTGGGTTTGGTGGCTTTCGTGGCCGTGGGCGAAGAACTCAGTTGGGGCCAGCGGTACTTCGATTTCGCGCCGCCGGAGGGCATGAAATCCCATGACGGCGGAACCGTGTTCATGGGCCATAACGACACCACGGGACACAACCTTTCGTTCGATTTCGGCTGGATGAACTTCTCAGTGGGCGGGATGCTCTTCGGCGTTCCGCTGATGGCGGTCATCTTCTTCCACGGCATCTGGCTGCCGACAAGAGTCCGGGACGCAAAACCCAAGTCCACGTCGTTCACACGCAAATTGGGGCTCTTCCTGCCACCGATCCACCTGGCAGTCCTCCTGCTGGCCGGAACGATCTTGTTCCACTATTACATCAAAGTCTGGAAAATTGGGGATGCATGGCATAGCAATACCGAGATCCGCGAGTTCAAGGAATTGCTCGTCCCGACCTGCTACGCCTTCATGCTGCTGCACGCCTACTTCCGCGACCGCAAGGCCGTCAACACAATCGTAACCGGCGCTGCCATCGCCCTGCTGCTGGGCGGTTTCACCCTGAGCGTAATGGCCGTTATGTAGCACCCTTGACACGACCCGCGCCGGGGCCTTACGATCCGTAGTATTATGAGAGTTTTATCAGGCATACAACCATCGGGCATGTTGCACATCGGCAACTACTTCGGCGCGGTGCGGCAGTTTCTCAAGCTCCAGACCGACGAACACGAGTGCTTCTACTTCATCGCAAACTACCACGCTCTTACGAGCCTTCGAGACCCGGATCGGCTTCGCGAGTTGACCAACATCCTCGCCGCCGGCTATCTGGCGCTGGGCATCGACCCGGAAAAGAGCGTCTTTTTCGTTCAGTCGGACGTGCCGCAGGTTACCGAACTGTGCTGGCTGCTGAACTGCGTCTGCCCTATCAGCATGATGGAGAAGGCCCACAGCTACAAGGACAAGACCGCCCGAGGCTTGGCGCCGAACATGGGGCTGTTCGACTATCCCGTGCTCCAGGCGGCGGACATCGTCATATACGACGCCGACCTCGTGCCCGTGGGTCAAGACCAGCGCCAGCACGTCGAGATGACCCGCGACCTTGCTGGCAAGTTCAACCTCGCCTTCGACAAGGAAGTGATTGTCGTGCCCGAGCCATACATCCTCGACGACGTGGCCGTAGTGCCGGGCATCGACGGGCAGAAGATGTCCAAGAGCTACGACAACACCATCGAGATATTCCTGACGCCCAAGCAGACGAAGAAGCGCTGCGCCCAGATCGTCACGGACTCGACCCCACTGGAAGAGCCCAAAGACCCCGACAAGTGCAACGTCTTCGCGTTTCTCAAGCTCTTCGCCACCGAGGCCGAACTTGCCGAAATCGCTGGCAAGTACCGCGCCGGCGGGTACGGCTACGGACACGCCAAGGCCCGACTGGCCGAGCTGATAAACGAGACTTTCGGCGAAGCCCGGCAGAAATACGACAAGCTCCTGGCCGACCCGGACTACCTCCAGGACGTCCTGCGAGAAGGAGGCCGAAAGGCACGCGAGGTCGCCGAGGCCACAATGCAGCGAGTACGGGACGCAGCCGGCATCGCGGTGCATCGGTAACTCTCGACAAGCAACTTTGCCCCACAAAACACAAAGGCCGCAGCGGAAAGCTTTTATGGTGTCGCTTTCCCCGCGGCCTTTGTTTTGTCCGTGACGAACTTGCGATTTCTCACTTTTTGTCGAAAAGTTCTATTTGCAGAGCCCGGCAGATCGCTAATATCAAAACTCTATGACCGACTATCGCGTAAACCTCGACGTCTATAACGGTCCACTGGACCTGTTGCTCTACCTCATTCGCAGGGACGAGGTGGACATCTACGACATTCCCATCGCCCGCGTCACCGAGCAGTATCTCGGATACGTGGACATGCTCCACGCGATGGACCCCAACCTGGCCGGGGAGTTCCTGGTGATGGCGGCCACGCTGATGGAGATCAAGACCCGAATGCTCCTGCCAACGGCGCCCGTCGAGGAAGGCGAAGCCAGCGACCTGGAGATCGACCCCCGCACCGAACTGGTTCGGCAACTCCTGGAGTACAAGGCTTTCAAGGACGCCGCGGGAGACCTGCGAGACGCCGCCGAGGTGCAGTCCCAGCGTTTCGCCCGCCGTCCGGTCCAGCCGGACTTGTCCGACCACCAGGTGGACCTCGAAGACGTACAGATATGGACCCTGCTGGACGCCTTCAGCAACATCCTCCAGGCCATCGGGGCCGACAAGCCCACCCACGAAGTCATATACGACGATACGCCTATCGAACTGCACGCCGAGGACATCCTCGACCGGCTGGGACGCGACGGGCCTATGACCTTCCAAAAGGTCTTCGAGGGCAGAACCGAACGCACCCAGTTGCTGGGGCTGTTTCTGGCGATACTGGAACTGGTCCGGCTGAAGAAAATCCTGGTCCGGCAGGAACAGAACTTCGCAGACATAAGCCTTCAGCTTAACCCCAACGCACCCGAAAACGACAACGAGGGCCATGCCCTGACACCAGCTAACCTGGATGTCGATTCTCGTAGTGAAGACGAACAACCCATGATGGTGCAGGATGTCCTGGCACCCCAGGCCGCCGTCGCGACCGACGAAGAAATCCTGGACCCGACCGCCATCTTCGACCAGGAGACCGACGAGGACGAGGACGAACTCGACGACGATCTGGACGACGACTTCGACGAGGATGACGACGCAGATGACGACGAGGATAACAACGAAGATTGGCTGGATAAACCCGAGGACGCCGCCAAGCCCGGCGTTTCCGCCGAGGCCGGCGATGTCGGACAGTACATCTCAGAAACACCCACAGAGCGAGGGCAGGACGATGACTCCGGAACAACGGTTAGCTAAGATCGGCCTGGAACTGCCCGCCCCCGCCAAACCGGTGGGCGCATACGTGCCGGCAGTGCGGACGGGCAACCTGATATTCACGGCCGGGCAAATCCCCGTTCGTAATGGCATACTGCTTGCCGAAGGCAAGGTGCCCACCGAAGTGCCAGCCGACATCGCCGAGGCGGCCGCGATACAGGCCGCACTAAACGCCCTGGCGGCAGTAAAACAAGCCCTCGGCGACGATGATACGCCTGGCGAACTGGACCGCGTTACTCGCGTCGTCCGCATGAACGTCTTCGTCAACTCCGCCGCGGGGTTCTGCGACCAGGCAAAGATCGCCAACGCCCCAAGTGAACTTCTCGTAGCCGCCTTCGGCGAGGCCGGCCGACACACCCGCTGCGCCACAGGCGCCGCCGAACTGCCCCTGAACGCGCCGGTGGAACTGGACCTGGTAGTCGAGGTACGATGAGATAGAGCAATAAGATAGGAAGAAGTGGAAAGCGAAGCACCAGGCCGTTTGTGATTGACTTCTGCAGTTGAAACCTTATCTTTGCAGTTGCACAGATCGGATTGTGCGCACGGCCCAAGTCGCTTTTAGAAGGCAACTTGAGCAGATCGAGAACAACTAGCGTCTGAAAGGGGTAAGTCATGCGATTCCTATTAACCGGTCTCAGCATTGCGTTTCTTGCTGTACCGTTGCCTGCTGATGAGGCGACCACACAACCCGCCACCGGGAAAATGATCGGCAAGGTACCGGCAGGCATCGCGCATCCCTATCTTCAAACGGTCCATTCAAAGGGACAATGGGCCATCATATCGAACCAGTTCGTGGAGTTACCTGCCGGCACGATAACTCCGCTGAGTGAGTTTTGTACCACCATGCCACAGCCCACCACTCAAACTGGAAATGTCACGCCAGAGAGAGCGAGATTCGTCGGCGTTTCACCCGACGAGCGATATCTCTTACTCAAGGCGTCGGATAGGTATCTGATCCTATACGACATTCAGGAACGTAAGGACGTGACGTTGGTCTTGGAAGAGGAGTCCGAATATCCTCGCTGGATGGGGCAGAATATCGTGGTGGATCAGATCAGCAACGCGAAGGAACTCCTTCCAATCGCCTGCTACGGCACGGACGGAAAGAAGAAGGATTTTCCGAAGATCCATGGTTTTCCACTGGGGGCATCGGAAGATGGAAAGCTCCTTATTGTCGGCGCCTTGTCCAAACAGCTCGATCAAAAGGGCGACCTCAGGAAGGCGGAAGAGCAAGCAAGGACCACCGGGATGCTCGTTATGCACGTTTGCGTGGTCAGTCGGGACGGCAAGGTCCTGCACTCCCACCCCAGCAAGTTGCGCGACCGCATTAAACGGCACATGTACCTGGCAAGCCCTGCCGGCAGATTCTTCAGCGATTACTACAATGTAGAGGCCAAGGGCGTGGCAGGCCCCAAGCCCGTAGTCACACAGGTCCGAGCATCGAATGGGAAAGTCGTTGACGAGTTCAAAGCATACGAGCGTCCTATCGGCCTGCTCGACGATGGTCGTGTTGTTACCATTAAGCGCGGTCGCCGAGCCACGGCCGTGCGAATTTGGGAGAACTCGAAACCCACAGTGCTGGTAAAGACAGCGACTTCCGCCATCGTCCAACATAAGACCGTCTACTGTATCGGAGTTGAAGAACCTGGCAGCATCCGGGCCGTCGAAATTCCGTAGAACGGCAAAGATGGACTCGGCAATGGCTCGGCGAGCGTGAAAACAGATGCGTCTCCTCAGGCCCGAAGGGCCGGCAGCATTTGGCCGGGGGTGTAAGCCCCAGGTGGAAAGGCTGTTATAACAAGAGCCCCAACGGGGCGACAGAAGGCATCACCACACGGTTGAGCTTACTTCTCTGTCGCCCCCTCGGGGCTCGATTTCTTGTGGGATTCTATTCCGTGGGTTCCCTCGGTCACCCACGGCTAAATGCTGTCGGCCCTTGGAGCCTTGAGAACAGATGCCCGCAGGACGGGCGAGCAGGCGGCCGGCCATACTTCCACCCTGGCAGGGGTGGAGGACTGTAGCCACGGGTGAAGCTCCGCCCCCGCAGGGCGGGGGAAACCCGTGGTGGAATGTCGTGTGAAGGATCCGCCCCGGCAGGGGCAGCAGATAGGTCGCGCGGACGATTCCTTCGCCCCGTCCGGGGCGAAAGGATATAGGGGGAAGTTCTCGTTCCATGGGTTGCGCTGCCGGCGGCTGCGCGGCCGGATCGCTTCACCCGTGGCTACAATCCTTGGCCCCGCTGGGGCCATTAACCCGCCGGGGCCATTCCACCTGCCGGGGCCATATCGCCTGCGGGGCAATTCATCTGCTGGAGTCATGCCACCCGCCGGCCATGAACTTTCGAGAGTGAGGAAAGGCTACCCCTACTGCTGGCGAATCGCTACCAATCGGCAGCGTTGGCCTACTTGGAAATTTTGGCCTGAGCCGGCGAGGATGTTGGCTACGCTGCATTCGGGGCGGACTTCGC
>CAZMBZ010000019.1:0-5252 GCA_964564285.1 uncultured Planctomycetaceae bacterium
ACACGCTGATATCGCCTTGCGCCGACGAGCAGTACAAGCCCGAAAAGTTCTACTATACCGACGCCATCAGCGACCATGCGGTTAGGTTCGTTTCCGATCACTTCGGTACGTACGACGACAAGCCGCTGTTCATGTACGTCGCATACACAGCCGCCCACTGGCCCATGCACGCGCTCGAAAAGGACATCGCCAAATACCGCGGCAAGTACGATGGCGGCTACGAGCCCATTCGCAAGGCCCGGTACGCCAAAGTCCTCAAGCTAGGCCTTATCCGCAAGGACTGGCCCATCTCGCCGCAGGCCGGCGACTGGGACGCGGTAACGGACAAGGCATGGGAAGCACGGTGCATGGAAGTGTACGCAGCCATGGTCGACAACATGGACCAGGGCATCGGGCGAATCGTCGCGGAGTTGAAGAAACGCGGGCAGCTCGATAACACGCTGGTCTTTTTCCTGCAAGATAACGGCGCCTGCGCCGAGGGCATGGGTCGCAGGCGGCGCAAGGACGGCAAGGCCAGGAATGCAGCCAGGTCCGCCAAGCCACCGCTTGAACCGATGGCCCCGGACGAGCTTCAGCTTGGGATGGTCCCCAAGCAGACCCGCGACGGCTGGCCTACCCGCCAGGGCGTCGACGTAATGCCCGGACCCGACGGCACGTACATAGGCTATGGAAAGTCGTGGGCGAACGTCTCCAACACACCGTTCCGCGAGTACAAGCACTGGGTCCACGAAGGCGGCATCTCGACGCCGCTTATCGTCCACTGGCCCGCGCGGGTGACCGACAAGGGCAAGCTCCGCCACCAGCCAGGGCAACTCGTCGACCTGATGGCCACGTGCGTGGATGTCTCCGGCGCGACCTACCCAAAACGGTTCGCGGGCAACGCGATTATCCCCATGGAAGGCCGAAGCCTTGCAGCCGCGTTCGACGACAAGCCCATCCAGCGAGAGGGACTGTTCTGGGAGCACGAGAATAACCGCGCCGTCCGACGCGACAATTGGAAGCTGGTCCGCAAGTCAGGTCAGCCGTGGGAACTGTACGACATGCACGCCGACCGCACGGAACTGCACGACCTGGCCAACAAAAAGCCCGAACTGGTCGCCGAGCTGGCGGAGATGTGGGACGCCTGGGCTATCCGAGCACACGTCCTGCCCAATAGAAGACCACAAGCCGCCAAAGGGCCCAAGAAGCCGCGAAAGAACAAGTAAGGCCCGGCGACGAATGCTTGCCGCTTTCACTTGCGCCCGCGCGCGGGCATAATGGCCCGCCATGGCGGAAGCAAAGCCCGACAACTTGACATCCGACCGCGAGCTGGAGCACTTCTTCAGCGCAGCCAAGGTAGTGGCTGGGCTTACGATGGTCTCTCGCGTGCTGGGCTTTGTCCGCGACATGGCCTTGGTGCCACTTGGCCTGGGTGCCGTCGCGGATGTTTTCTGGACGGCGTTCGGTATCCCGCATATGTTCCGAAGGCTCTTTGGCGAAGGGGCTCTCTCAGCCGCGTTCCTGCCGGTGTTTACCGAATCCGCCGAGCAAAACGGATGGGCCCGCGCCAAGAAGGTCCTGGCAAACACCGCGGGCCTGCTGGCGTTGGTGCTCACCGTCCTGGTGGTGATTATCGAAGTCTCCCTGGCGGTCTGGCTGATGCTGGGCGAACAGGGCGCCGCCGGCCTGGTCGACAAACAACGGCTGACGATCCAGTTCACCATGATCATGCTGCCGTTCACGGTCTTCATCTGCATGCTCGCGTTGTGCTCGTCGGCGCTGAATGCCAAGGGCCATTTCGCGTATCCTGCCGCAGCGCCGATACTGCTGAACATCGGGCTGATCTGCACGGCGGTGTTCATCGCCCCAGCGATAAGCAGCGGTGACGTGCCTCAGTTCCGCGTTATCGGCGTCGGCCTGGTCATCAGCAGCATCGGGCAGTTGGCAGGGGCGATCTGGCTGCTCAAGCGCAACGGAATCCTCATGCGATGGAGCCTCCGGCCCATCCTGCCGGAGATCCGCCAGATCGCCAAGCGCATGGCCCCAACGGTCCTGCCGCTGGGAATGGTGCAGTTGGGCGACCAGTTGATGCGAATCATCGCCTTGGCGCTTACTCGTACTGACGCGGCCCCCTGGCTGCCGCTCGAACCGGGCGTCGTCCGCGGGCAGTACCTCGCCGGAAGGCTCTATCAACTGCCGCTCGGTGTGCTGGCTATCTCTATCGCAACGGTTGTCTTCCCGCTGATGAGCCGCTGCTCAGCCCGGGGCGATCTGCCTGGCCTGCGCGACATACTCAACCGGGCCTTGCGGCTTTGCCTGTTCCTGGCGATTCCCTCGGGCGCAGCGCTTATCCTCCTGGCCAAGCCGACCATCATCGTGGGCTTCCAGCGCGGCGACTTCACGGTCGGCGACACCGCCATCGCCACGGGTATGCTCCAGATGTACTGCCTTGGCATGCCGGCATATTTCTGCTCGCACATACTGCTGCGGGCGTTCTTCGCTCGCAAGGACACGCGAACGCCCATGTACTCCGCCGCTGTCGCGACGGGCCTTAGCCTGGTGCTGGTGTACCTGGGAATCTACACGCCGCTGAAATCCGCCGCTCTGGGCCTGGCCACGTCCGTCACGGCTGGGCTCAACGTCACCTGGCTGCTGTGGGTGCTGCACAGAAAGGTCGGCAAGCTCGGGATGAGCAGCCTGCTGACGTCCACTGCCAAGACGATCGTGGCGACAATCGTCATGGCCGGGGCCATCATCGGCGCGCAACTGGGCATCGAGGCCGCTCTGGAACACTGGCTGCCGGGCGCGGTTCTACTCGGCCGAATCGTCGTACTCGCCGGCGCGGTCGTCACCGGCTCAGCCACATTCCTCGTCGTCGCCCGACTGCTCCAATGCCGCGAACTCGGCGAACTCCGCCGAAGACCCGCCAAGGATGACGCCTCCGGCAAGACCGCGTAACATCGAGGGACATTTCGAAGGCTGCCCCGCTTCCCTGATGGTTGTATCGGCCGGTCCCAATTCTTATCATGGAATAATGACAATGCAACGCAACACTCCACGACAGCAGGTGCCGATCCCCGAGAAGTACCTCCGCGCGACCACCGCCGAACTGCGACGCATGGTTCTGGCCAGGAAGGAACAACTCGGCGAGGACCTCTGCATTCTCGGCCATCACTATCAATCCGACGAGGTGATCGAATTTGCCGACCTCACCGGCGACAGCCTGAAGCTCTCCCAGCTTGCCGCCCGGCAGGACCGGGCAAAGTACATCGTCTTCTGCGGCGTACACTTCATGGCTGAGTCTGCCGACGTGCTCTCGTCCGACGAGCAGATCGTGAT
This sequence comes from uncultured Planctomycetaceae bacterium, assembly GCA_964564285.1. GTDB lineage: Bacteria > Planctomycetota > Phycisphaerae > SM23-33 > SM23-33 > JAUWQU01. The sequence goes on from CAZMBZ010000019.1 coordinate 3,319, forward strand.
CCTGCCGAACGCCCAGGCCGGGTGCGCCATGGCCGACATGGCCGACGCCGACGGCGCAGCCGCGGCGATGGATGAGCTTTCCGCCATCAGCGACGGCGCCCGCATCGTGCCGATCACGTACGTCAATTCCTCCGCCGCCATCAAGGCCCTCACAGGCCGCTCCGGTGGGGCGTGCTGCACGTCTGGTAACGTCCGCAACGTCTTCGAGTGGGCATTGGCTCCCCAGGCCGATGGCGGGGGCGGGGCGGGAAAACTCCTCTGCATACCCGACCAGCATCTCGCCCGAAACACCGCAGCCGCGATGGGATATGGCGACGACGACTGCGCCATCTACGACCCCGCCCTGCCCAATGGGGGCCTCTCTGCCGAAGACGTCGCACGAGCGACCTTCCTGCTCTGGAAAGGTTTCTGCTACGTTCACCAGAAGTTCACGCCCGACCAAATCGCGGCAGTGCGGCAGCAGCACCCGGGCGTCCGCGTGATAGTCCACCCCGAATGCCCCCGCGAGGTCGTCCGCCTTGCCGACGCCGCCGGCAGCACCGAGCAGATCATCCGCGCCGTCCAGCAGGCGCCGGACGGCGGCAAGTGGGCAATCGGTACCGAGAGCAACTTGGTCAAACGCCTGGCCAAACGCTTTGACAACCAGTTCATCTGCGTCCTATCCGACGCGCCGGCGTTATGCATGACAATGCACCTGGTCGACCTGCCCCACCTGCTCTGGGTGCTGGATAACCTTGCCGACGGGCGCGTCGTGAACCAAGTGATCGTCGAGCCCGACGACGCCCGCGACGCCAAGGTGGCCCTGGATCGCATGATAGCAATCAAGGCTGTCAGGGACGTGACTAAAGGCAGGTAATAGGTAGTAGGGGCGGAGCTCATCAGCCCATTGTTATTGGCGGTTTCTACCTGACGGCCCGCGGCGGGGCGGCACATTCGTCAGGCCCGTGGTTGTGCGATTACGTTCATCTGTGCTGAGAGAAGGCATCTGCGATGACAACTTCCGACGCGAGCACCATCACCAAAGCCCAAGCCGGCCGGACAGGATCTCGCCGGTACTGGGTGTGGCAGATCACGATGTGGTTAACTATCCTGCACACGGCACTGATCGGCACGCTTACAGCCTTTGCAATAGGGTTTGCGTCGAGAGGGTCTTCCTTCTTCCCCGGGTTTTCCTTTGACGGAACGTGCCCCATACATGTGGAACTTGCCAGGTTCATGACACAGCCGCCTGTCCTGCCGATGCTGGCTGGCTTCCTGCTGGTCCCCATTGCCGTCATTGCCTGCTACCGTGCATCTTTCCGCAAGCGCGCCATAGGGTGGCTTCTGGGGTATTGGGTGCCGGCGACGACAATCTGCGTATTACTACTAAGCTCTTTTTATATATTGACTTACACTCGTAGACCTTTTGCCGGCGAATGCCACTCTTTTTCTGAGTGGTTGACCGGTGGCCTGCTGGTATGCGCCATTTGCCTACCGCCCCTACCGCTGACTCTCCTAGCTGCATTGCTGACGCTCGAGCGCAAGAAGCGCCCGCCAGCCGTGGAGGCCGGAGCATGACAGCCGCCTGGCAAATTCTTTACGCCAAGCAACCCGGTGTCATCGGGGCCGGGCCGATGGTTTCTGTGCGCGAGGCGGCGCGAAAGATGCTCGAAACCGACGTGGACTGCCTCGTCGTCGAGCAGGCGCCGAACATCCTGGGGGTCTTCACGTCCCACGACATGGTCCGTCGCGTTGTCGCGGCCGGGCGAGACCCAAGCGAGACGATGCTGGCCGAGGTGATGACCTCGCCGGTGGTCACCTGCGGGCCGAAAGACGACATCCGCCGCTGCATTCGCATGATGGCAGAGCACAAGATCGGACACCTGGTGGTTGTCGACGGCGGCCAACTCAAGGGCGTCGTGAGCCTCCGCGACCTGGTCGATCGTTGAGGGGGA
>CAZMBZ010000019.1:5352-12864 GCA_964564285.1 uncultured Planctomycetaceae bacterium
CCGTCCTGCCGATATGTCTGATAGCACGTTCTTGGAAAGGAAGCCCTATGTCGATGAAAGTGCTTATAGTGGAGCCGGACTGGCGATTTGCCCAGATGGCGTCAACGTACCTGGAAAACCACGCCCACCTGGTGGTTCAGGAGAACCGACTTGACGACGCCTTGGCGCGTGCGGAGCACTGGCAGCCAGACCTGGTCATCGTCGCGTCCGAACTGGCCGAGGACGGATTCCTGGACCTTCTGCAAGACGCGACTCCCGCCGCCAACCGCCCTGCCGTGCTTTTGACAGGCTGGCTGGACCGGTACGACATCGCGTGGCGGGCTTGGCAGAAAGGCGGCGACGAGTTGCTGATCAAGCCGATCTTCACCACTGACGAGCTTCACACGGCGATCGTGACGGCCTTGGAGAACGCCACTCTCGGCGCCTCGGCCCCGAACCGCCAGGCGGCCTCGGCCTGAGAAGCCTGGCAAACATTTCGCCAATACAACGCATCCCCAGGCCCGCGCAACTGCGCGGGCCTGTTTGCGCGCCCAGCGGCTCGCCCGCCGAACCAATCCCGATGTCCTCTTGCCTACGGGAGTGACTGGGCATACACTTCCGCCATTCGACCCGGCACCGCCGGTCGGCCGGAGATTGCCAAATGCTGGGTCCCATTCTAGTTTTCGCAGGCACGGTGCTCATGACCATCGGCCTGGTCTTCCTTGGAGGCTGGGTCAGCGGGCGGGGAGAGCGCGCGGGCAAGCCCAACGCCACTTTCGCCGACGGGTCGAAGACAGATCGCCAGCTCATGGACCTCTACTTCGCAGCTCTGGTCGTCGCCCCGCTTCTGGGCGGCGCGGTCCTCATCGCCTTCGGTCTGGAGAAACTGCTTTAGCAGTCCGCGGGCTTGGCCTTTGCGCTCGATAACGATAGAATGGCCGGTTCGTAAAGTAGACGACCGGAGTTTCGCAGAACGAGGCATAGGCAGATGGACAATCTCATTCGCGGCAAGGCGTTCGTGGTCGGCGACAACGTCGACACCGACCAGATAATTCCAGCGGAGTATCTCAGCTACAACCCTTCGCTTCCCGAGGAGCGGCAGTACTTCGGCAAGTACGCGATGAGCGGCGTGCCGACCGACCAGAGCGGCCTGCCCGGCGGACTCGTGCCGTTCGTCAAACCCGACTCGTTCGCCAGTGAGTTCGCGCTAATCATCGGCGGGCGTAACTTCGGCTGCGGCTCTAGCAGAGAGCATGCCCCGCTGGCGATTGCCGAAGCGGGCGTGCGAGTGGTGGTCGCTGAGAGCTACGCGCGAATCTTTTACCGCAACAGCATAAACGGCGCGTACCTCGTGCCGCTGGAGACGCCCAAGCGCCTGGTCGAAGCCTTCGTCACCGGCGACGCGTTCAGCCTGGACCTCGATGCCGGCATGCTGATAAATCTCACGCACAACCAGAAACACCAACTCAGCGCCCTTGGCGACGCCGGCGAAATCGTCGCAGCCGGGGGGATATTCGAGTACGCCAAGAAGGCCGGCCTGCTGAAATAGCCCGCCGGGGAAGAAGATTACCATAGAGGCACAGAGGCGCAGAGATCAAAAAGAAGAAGCAATGCTCTTCTCTCTTTCTCTGAAACCCTAGAGACGTCCCGGTAATTGCGGGGCTGCGATAAGTGAACTTGTCCAGGCACAGAGAGAAGCGATGGTTGCATCACAAAGGCCGAAATGAAAAGCGTTGAGAACATCAGCTTGCGCCCCGTCGCCGACGGTTGCGTGCTACCGGTTAAAGTGGTCCCTGGTGCCAGTCGCGACCGTGTCGTCGGCGTGCTCGGCGACGCGCTGAAGGTCGCCACCTCGACCGCGCCGGAAAAGGGCAAGGCCAACGCCGCCGTAGCGAAGATCCTCGCCCGCACGCTAGGCCTGAGCGCCCGGTCGGTGACGCTGGTTTCCGGCCCGACAAGCCCGCACAAAGAGTTCCTCATCCCAGGCCTGTCGCCCGAGACCGTCCGCCGATTGCTGGCGAAGGAATGACCGTGGACAGCGACGAGTTGATCAGATTCCTCCTGGCGTGCGGGCTGACAGAATCGCAACTGGCGGACATGTCAGCCATCGAGCAACTTCGCGCGGATCTGGTCGAGGCAAACCGCAAGACCAATCTCACCCGCATCACGGACGCCGACGAGTTCTGGCTGCTTCACCTGGCCGACAGCCTCGCCGTCGGAACCGTGGCCCCGGAACTGATGACCCAACAGCTCGCCGTCGCCGACGTCGGCTGCGGCGCGGGGTTTCCCATGCTGCCGCTAGCGTGGGCGAACCGGGTCCTGGCCATAACGGGCATCGACAGCCGCAGGCGAAAGATCGAATTCGTCCGACGGCAGATCGCATCGATGGGCCTTACAAAATGCCGCGCCATTACCGGGCGTGCGAGAGAACTCGCCAGAGAACCCCAGCACGCCGGTGCCTACGACGTGGTGCTGCTGCGGGCCGTAGGCACGCCGGGAAAACTGCTGCGAGAGTGCCGCGCCCTGGCTGCACCAGGCGGGAAGATCATCTTCTACACCACTCCCTCAGCCACCGACGAGCAACGTGCGCTCTCGCTCCGCGAGGCCGGCAAGTTCGGCCTGGACATGACCGAGTCGCCCACCATCGCCCTGCCAGGCCAGGCGGGTGAGAGACAATTCGTCACGTTCACCCTTTCTTGATCCGCTGGATGGCGCGGTTCAGGGCGTCCTTGGGGTATCGATCATCCGGGCCGGGAGACTTCTCCAGTTGGGGCAGGATCGGCCTGGCTTTTTCGCCAAGTCGCCAGAGCGCCCAGGCGGCGTAGCAGGCGCCCATTCCGGTCTTGCCCGTGGCGACTTCCAGCAGCACCGCCAACCCATCATCGCACTTGCCGAAGTCGCACAACGCCTCGCCCACAGCGGCGCGGACCGACCCGGCCGGGTCGGTCTTAAGCGCCATCACCGCCGGGATCGCGCGGGCGGCAATGGCGGGGTCGGCCTTGCCCGCCTGGTCGAGCCCGACGACCGCCCAGTAGCGCACCGGCGCATCCTTGTCGGCCAGAGCCTTGAGATACGCATCGACTCCCTCGAACCATCGGCCGTCGTGGGCCTTGAGTTCGCGACAGCGATCGAGCATACCGGATGCGTTGACCTGCTCCCGCCAGAATACCTTCGGGTCGTTGGCCTTGCCTGGCGCCACGGCCGGGGCGCCGAAGGTGTAGCTCGCCGGGGCGCTCGGCGCATATCCGATGCGACAGGCCCTGGCGGAGATAGTCTGGCCGGGCTTGAGCTCGACGGGCCGGCAGTAGAGAAGCCAGCCCGCATTGTCCTTGCCGCGAGCCTTGGGTTTACGGGCGGGTTTGCGCCCCCCGGCCCGGGCGATGCGATAGGTAATCGACGAGCCCTGCGTCGGGCACGTAATCGCAACCCGCGCGAGCTTGCCGGGAACGACCTCTTTCGGCGCAAATCCCGGCGAGGCCGTTTTTCCGCCGCCCTTGATCGCGTCGAAATCGCTCTCGGGCATGAAGCCCACGTCGCCGATGCTCTCCATCCAGTCATCGAGCGCCTTCTGCATGCGATCGACGACCTTTGCATACTTCGGGTCGTCGGCGAGATTGTGGATGTTGTGCGGGTCGGCGTCGGTATCGTAAAGCTCGCGGGCGGGCTTGGTCGGTCGGAGGAACTGCATCTGCGGACCTTCGGGCAGTTTACCCGCGGCGTGGAGGCGACGCATTTCCTGGAGAATCGGCGTGCGATCCATGTAGGTGATGGGCTGGGATAGCGGCAGGTATGGCGTGTAATTGCGGATGTAGCGGTACTTCTTGTCGCGCATCGTGCGGCTGAAATCGTAGGCCTCGTCCATGCGATCCCGTGCGCCTGGCACGTAATCGCGTGGCGAGCGGGACTTCTGCGGACCCAGGAAGGCTTGGCCCTGCATGTGGTCGGGAATCTTCGCGCCGGCCAGGCTCAGCATTGTCGGCGCGAAGTCGATGAACGATACCATCTCGCCCTCGACGCGTCCCGGCGCGACGGTGGCGACATCGCCGGCGCTCGCCCACTTGCGAAACTTCTCGGGCACGCGGACTATCAACGGCACGCGCAGACCGGACTCGAACAGGAACCGCTTGCCGCGCGTGAGCCCCCAGCCGTGATCGCCCCAGAACCAGACGATCGTATTGTCGGCCAGGCCATCGGCCTCGAGGTCGTCCAGAACTTTCTGCACCAGATTGTCCATCTGGTTCATGCGGTCGTAGTAGCAAGCGATGTTCTCGCGAACGAGTTGCGTGTCTGGATAATAAGGCGGCAGGGGAGCCTTGGCCGGGTCGTGCTCGAACGATTGGCCGGGCTTGAAACTGCGGGTCTTGGACTCGTGCGTCTGGGTATAATTGAACACCGCGAAGAACGGCTGGCGTTTGTCCGGGCGGTTTCGCCAATGGGCTCCTCGGGAACATTCATCCCAGACCGAGGGCGGCGCGGCGAACTGGTAGTCGGTCTTGGAGTTGTTCGTGCAGTAATACCCCGCCGCCCTGAGATACTCGGGGAAGCACCGCGCCTCGACCGGCGGGACGCCCCTGCACCGCATCCAGGAGGTTCCGATACTCGTCGGATACATGCCGGTAATCAGGCCGCTGCGGGCCGGGGCGCAGACCGGCGCGTGCGCGAAGGCCCGGTCGTACCGAACGCCCTGGGCGGCAAACTTGTCGAGATGGGGCGTCGTGGCGTACTTGTCGCCGTAGCAACTGAGCGTCGGGCTTATATCCTCGGCGCTGATCCAGAGGATGTTAGGCATGGGCGAATCATCCGCCACGTCGGGGGGCCAGGGCTCGGTTCTGTCCGCCCGGACGTGCCCGAGCCTTCCGTGCATCGCCAGCGCCGCCAGACCCATTCCCGCTACTTTCAAAAACTCCCGCCGATTGGTCTTGCCCGTATTCATGACTGATCCTCGTGAAAAGATAACCTTGCGCACTGGACAATTCTTACCACGTTAAACGATGCTATTAAAGCGCCAGGGCGGATGAGCTTTCAGAAGTCCATCCCGGGCCCAGACACCCGTGGTCGACACGGGCGTTCATAATGGAGAAGGGAGATCGCATGGATTCAGGAATCTCATGGGTCAAAATCTTGTGGGCAGTGCTCATAGCCTCGTCGGTGGCGATTGGTCAACCGCTTGCGGTCTCGGGGCGATACCCGCACTTGGCGATGCAAAACAGCGGCGGCGAGTGCGGTACGGGTGCGGTGGTACCTTGGGCGGGACGGCTGTGGGTGATTACCTACGCCCCGCATTGCCCCAAGGGCAGCGACGACAAGCTCTATGAGATAGACGCGAACCTGGGCGTCACGGTTCGGCCCGAGAGCGTCGGCGGGACACCGGCTGGACGAATGATCCACCGCGAGAGCAGGCAGTTGTTCATCGGACCCTACGCTATCGATTCGTCGCGGCGGGTGCGAGCGGTCTCGCCATCGGTCATGCCGGGTCGGCTGACGGCCGTCGCACGCCACCTGACGGACCCGGCGGGCAAAGTGTACGTTTACGACATGGAAGGTCGGCTGTACGAGCTGGACGTGCGCACACTGGCGCCTCGGCTGCTGTTCGAGAAACCTTTCCCCGGCTGGCACGGTAAGGGCGGGTACACGTCGCAGGGTCGCCTGGTGCTGGCCAACAACGGCGACAAGGCGGCGAGGCGGTTTTCAACTCGGCCTTACAGGGTCGGCTCGGACACCCGCCAGCCCGGCCAGGCCGGGGCATTGGCGCAGTGGGACGGCAGGACGTGGGATATCGTCGAGCGCCAGCAGTTCACCGAGGTCACCGGCCCGGGCGGGATTTGCGGCGCGCCAGACGGCAACTCGCCGTTGTGGGCCATCGGCTTCGATCGCCGCTCGGTGATCCTCAAGCTGCTTGATGGTGGCAAGTGGCGGACGTTCCGCATGCCCAAGGCGGATTACTCATACGATGGCGAGCACGGCTGGCACACGGAATGGCCACGAATCCGAAAGGTCGTCGAACCCACCGGCGGTAAGCCCGCCAGGGTGCTGATGAACATGCACGGGGGGTGGTTCGACTTTCCGGAAACCTTCTCGGCCGGGAATACTTCGGGACTGCGACCGGTGGGCGACTATCTGAAGATCACGGCTGACTTCGCGCCGTGGCGGGGGCGAATCGTCTTCGCCTGCGATGACACCGCCGCCAGCGGCTTCTCGTCTGCCAGGGGTTTCGACGGGCTCAACCGCCTCGTGGGACGGTCGAACTCGAACCTGTGGTTCGCGACGTGGGACCAGCTCAGCCAGGCCGGACTGCCTTCCGGATCGGGCGGACCCTGGGTCGCCGACGACGTCACGGCGGGCCAGCCATCCGTGCCGTACCTCCTGGCAGGTTACAACCAGCGCGTGCTGCACCTCTGGCACGGCGAGAGGCAGACAGTCACATTCGCTATCGAGACCGGCGATGGCCGGGGCAAATGGGCACCGGCGGGCAGCGTCAAAGTCCCAGCCGGACAGTATGCATTTCGCATCCTGCCGCCCGAAATGCCGGGTGAATGGATTCGCCTGAGACCCGACCGCGACGCATCCGGCGTGACGGCGTATTTCCATTACGGCCCGGGCGGCGGCGCGGGTGAAGACCGCAAGCTCTTCGCCGCCCTTGCCGATATCGATTCGCCCGGCGCGTGGACCGGCGGCGTCATGCGCAGCGAGGCCGGCCCGACACTCCCGCTCGGCGTGCTGACAGTCGCCGTCGATGCCTCCGGCAAAACGGGCGCGGAAAAGACATGGCAGGTCGGGCCGAACCTGAAATTCGCCGCCACCGCACCGGGCAGCGCTTCCGCCAAGTTCCTTAAGGCCAAGGCTCGCACCTCAGCCCCCGCCGTCAAGTTCGACACGGCGTCGGCAATCATACACGAGGGCGACAAACGCTACCGCCTGCCCATGTCGGCAGGCTATGACAAGCCCTGGGCCGCCGGCTGGGCTCGCGTCGCCAGGGAAGTCGTCACCGAGCGAATGCTGCTCAACGTGGCTGGGAGCTTTTACGTCCTGCCGCGGACAAACTCCGGCGGGGCTGGAAGGCTCAAACCGGTCTGCACGCACAACAAGCGCATCGCCGACTTCTGCTCGTGGCGGGGCCTGCTTGTGATGTCCGGCTGTCGCGCCAACGCCAGGCCGGATGGACATTACTTCGCGGCACCCGGCGGCGCGGGCGGACTATGGTTCGGCGATATCGACGACCTTTGGAAGATGGGCAAACCCCGCGGCGTCGGCGGGCCGTGGAAGGATTCCGCCGTCGCGCCAGGTGAGCCCAGCGACCCGTACCTGATGGCGGGCTACGACCGCAAAACGCTGGTGATTTCCCACGATGCGCCCGGACCCGTGACATTTAACATCGAAGTCGACGTACTCGGCGAGGGAACGTGGGTCCGATACGCAAGCATCAAGGCCCCCGCCGGCCGGGAAACGACCCACGCCTTCCCGCCCGGCTACGCGGCGAACTGGGTCCGCCTGCAAGCCGATCGAACGTGCAAGGCAACGGCGATCTTTACGTAC
>CAZMBZ010000019.1:12964-14127 GCA_964564285.1 uncultured Planctomycetaceae bacterium
GTCACTTCCGCTCGACCAAGAACAACTGCTCGGTTACATGGATCGATCGATTGTTGAAGTTCCTGCTGCCACGGAATGCGTTGTAGCGAGTCTCAAGGACCTCCACCGAGCCGAGTTCACCAAGCAACGCATGCATCTCATCTGGGGGGATAAAGCCTTCGTTGTTAAACGAAATCAAAAGGAACCGCGCGTCGAGATCGTTCAGAAGTTGCCTCAGCAAGACCAGCGACTTGCTCCGAACGTTGTAACCGGAACGCTGCCAGTCAGCCGGGATGCCGGAGACGCGGCTCACGTTCGCTGGCCTGTCATATCGCACCAGCAGATTCAGCATGAAATAGTTGGAACCGTAAGGGTGCTGGTTGTAGGGAGGGTCTATGTACGCCAAGTCAAAATGCTTCAGTTTGCTCGCCGCCTCATTTGCATCCTCCTGAAGCACCTCACAGGCACACTCAAAGCGACTCAGCACCGGTAGCTCAAGCTTGATCTGACCCATAATTCGAGTCAAGGCATCCGAACCAGTACCTCCGAATTGACCGACCTTGGTGTGGCGGTTCTTGTAGAACCCCTTGAAAATGCCGGCGGTGTTGGCATGGATTGACGCGTTACTAAGGAGAGGCCCCAGAAGCAGGTCTTTCGTATCGTTGGGTACCGACTCGATGAGTCTGCGATAGTTGTCCAAACGCCGCGCATTGTTGCGTGTGTAGAAAACCCTGTCTTCCTTTGTGATGTGCGCTTCGTCTCGAGGAGAGTACATCTCTTCGATGAATCCCGGAGGAAGTGGTTCGGTTGTGACTCTGGCGTTGAGGTCTGCGATAATATGGGAAATAGCGCCAAAGTCTACCTCGCTCCTGTTGCGCAGGTAGCAGCGCGCCGTTACGGTACCGTAGTCTTCGAGGTCATTACTAACCAGGAACGACGAATGGGCTTTGAGGAAGCGAGAGACGACTCCCGACCCGCTGAAAGCGTCGAACACTCGGAGGCGCTTCTTGCCCAGGCGGCGTTTGACTCGTTCCACCGCAATGCCGATTTGACCCAGAAGGGCACGCTTGTTGCCGATGTACGTAATCAGTTGTTGCGACAGGTAATCGGGATCCTCGGCGATGGGGACGTCGTCACGCATGGATATCTGTCGCTCAGTCGGCAGTGATCGCCTCCGGTCGGGC
>CAZMBZ010000019.1:14227-31975 GCA_964564285.1 uncultured Planctomycetaceae bacterium
TTTCCGCCTCGACGGGTCTTGGTGACCTGCTTGCCGATCAGGCTTACCGTGAGCTTGTTGCCCTCGATGGGTTTCTTGGTGTGCAAATCGAAGCTGCCCGTAATGGTATCGCCGGGGTTGAATGTCACCTGCGTCATGTTGAGCTTTATCGAGCCTCGCATGAATCGGATGAGGTAGTATCCGGCGACAATCGCCAGTGCAACACCGATGGCGGCCAGGATCAAGATCAAGATCGGGTTATCGGGCATTGCTCACTCCTTAGTTCTTTCCGGTTGAAAGCTATTTAACACGGGAAGCGGGCCCGGGGGCCTGGTGTTTATAGACGCGGACGTAGTCGATAAGATATTTCTGCGGCAGGACGGTGTCGTCCATCTGCCGGCCCCAAGAACCGCCCAGGGCCAGGTTTATCAGAAGATAGTGCGGCTTGTGAAACGGGTTGGCACCGCCATCGTCGGCCTGGGCAACCTCGAAGGTAAAGTACTTTCGCCCGTCGAAGAAGAAGTCCATCCGCCGGGCGGACCACTGGACGACGTAGACGTGGAAGTCGTCAAAGGGCCTCTTGACAGTGATCTTTCCGCCCTTGGACGCGTGCTTTCCGTTCTTGCGGTAATGGAGCGTGGCGTGGACTTTGTCCGGCGTGTGGCCGACGAATTCCATGATGTCGATCTCGCCGCAGGCGGGCCAGGGTGTGCCGGGGAACTTCTGGCCGAGCATCCAGATCGCAGGCCAGACGCCCTTGCCCTGTGGCAGCTTGGCCCGGACCTCGATTCGGCCAAAAGCCCATTGAGCCTTACCTTTTGTAACGAGGCTCGCAGCGGTGTAATCGGCGACTCGCTTCGCTGAGGTCTTGCCACCGGGTATAGTGTATTTTTCCTTCCGGCCCTCGATGACCAGATTCCCGCCCTCGACGCGAGCGTTTTCCTTGCGGGCGCGGGTGTAGTACTGAAGCTCTTTGTTGCGGACGTAGCCCGTCTCGTAGTTCCACTTGTTGGGATCGGGCAGGCCGGGCTTGTCAAACTCGTCAGACCACGCAAGCTTCCAGCCAGCGGGCGCTGCCAGCTTGTCACCCGCCACAGCCCTGACTGCACCGCCCCCCAACACAATGCCCACAAGGGCATACGATATGATTGCTCTGACGGTTAGCATAACATTGGCCTCGTGGGCAGAAGGACACCGGCTGCCGACCGCCGGCTACTGACGACCGCCGGCTACTGACGACCATCAGCCCTTCTTGAAATACGTTGGCCCCTTGGGTTTCTTGGGCCTGCTGTCGCGGGGGGCCTTGCCGGGGATTTTCACGGTTGTGGTCGTCGCGGCTTCGGCGGCCTGCTTGGCCTCAATGTGGCGTCGAATGACGAGCTGTTCGATCACGCCCGCGAAGGTGGACGTCATGATGTAGAGCGTCAGGCCGGAGGCGGCGTTGTAGAAGAACAGGAGCATCATGGCGGGCATCATATACCGCATCATCTTCTGCTGGGTTTCCTGTTCCTTCGTTTTGGTGGTCGCGGGCTGGCTCATTTGCGGGTTGAGCTTGGCCTGGAGGAACATTGCGACCGTCAGCAGCAGCGGCAGAAGGTTGAAGCTGTGAATAGGCCCGGTCATTCCGCCGATCAACGGCACGACAATCGGGTTGGACCAGGAGATAATCGCATCGGGCGCGGCCAGGTCGGTTATCCAGATCGGCAGGAACGCGGCGTGTCGCAGTTCGACAACGGCGTTGAGCGAGCCCCACAGGCTAAGCCAGATCGGCATCTGCAGCAGCATTGGCAGACAGCCCAGAATCGGCCCGGCGCCCTGGGTCTTGTAGAACTTCATCGTCTCGCGCTGCAGCGCCTCTTTGTCGTCGGCGTACTTCTTTTTGAGCTTCTCCATCTCCGGGCCGAGCTTCTGCATATTCATCATGCTGATCTGGCTCTTTTTGGTCAGCGGATGCAGCACCAGGCGGACCATAAGAACCAGCATCATGATTGCGATACCGTAGTTGCCGAATGCGAGCCCAGATATGCCCTGGAGCAGCCACATCATGCCAAGCGTCAGCGAATTGATGGCGCAGAAGCAACTCTGGAAGTTTATCGAGCCGAGGTAATTGAGCCTCTGGTAGAGCGGCTTGGAATACTTCGCCGAGGCGTTCGAGAGCATGTCGCGCTTCTTGGGGCCGGCGAAGATATCGAAGACCATCTCCTTAGCCTTGCCGCCCGTGGGCAGGGACAGGTCCGGAATGTGACGGAAGGCGTCCCCTTTCACCCGCTTACCACCTATTCGAATGGCGGGGACGTGTACGTTGCTCGTGGAGGACTCGGGCTCCGAAAGGAAGTAGAAGTCCGCCTCCCAGGTCGGGGCGGCCAGGCGATCGGCCACAACCGGCTCAAGGTAGACCATCGAGGCGAAGAACTTGTTGGAGTGCCCCACCCATAGCACAGGGTCCGCGTCGTCGGACCGGCCAAGGGCAACGGGCTTGTCCTCCGGCGTCTTGCCCTTCTGCAACTCGGCGTGCAGCTTGAAGGTAACCTCGACGTCCTCGCCCTCGGCCTTCTTCTTGCCGTACAAAGCGTAACGGTCATCACTGCCCCGGTAGAGCTCCTCCAGCGGCACGCCGGCAGGACCGAGCTGGTCGATGTAGGCCACCAGCGGCGTCTTGGATAGGTTCTCCACCTTCAGCCGCATCTTTAGCGAGTAATCCTGCTTGGCGACGGTATATGTCTTGGTGATCTTCAGGCCAGGCTTGTAGTCGGCCGGGACGGACGGCGTCGCATGGTTGCGGTCGCGATAGAGCGTGGCGACGAAGCTTACCTCGACGCCCTCGGCCGGCTGGGTCATGGAGCGCGTAGCCTCGTGCTTCCATTTAATCGTATTCAGGGGGATGGTCGCGGGCGTCGCCTTGCTGCCCTTAACGGCGACGATGATTCGCTGCGTCGCATACGGCAGGAACTTCCCGACGGGGTTCAGCAGGCTGTAATGCCCCTTGAGTTTGCCACCGGATGCGTTCACCTTGGCCATGTAAGCGGCGTGGTCCGGGCTGACGGATTTCCAGGCTCGCTTGTCGTCATCGGTAGTGAAGATGTTCGCCAGTTTGACGGTGTTGATTGCGGCGCCCTGGCGGACGAACTCGACCTGGAACAGGTATCCCCTGGCCGGGTCGAGGCTGCCGGCGACAAACGTATTCCGCTCGCCCCGCCCGGCGCGATCAAGGACCCATTCGTCGCGATTGGCGACGACGGTGACAGTCGCAGCGGGGGCGGCAACTGGCGCAGCTACGGGAGCCGTCGGGGCGGTCGCGGGCTGCGTGGCAGCCGGGCTGGTGTCCACGGCAGCGGTCGCGGCGAGTGCGGCGCGGCTATCAGCGGCGGCCCGCTCGTTGCCCGCATAGGTTTGCAGGCACAGCATTGCCAGCATCATTCCGCCGGCCAACAGTGCCGCGATCCAACCTAGCTTTTTCTTATCCACGTTTGACTAGCGTCCTTCCATGAGCCTTTGGCCCAGGTAGTTATCAAGTTCCGATATGGCCATCACCTTCTTCGAGACAGCTTCGACGTCGTATGGCACACGTACGAATCGCACCCTGCCGGGCTCCAGAGCTACGTAGCTGGCGCGATTGTCGCGATCGCGAGGCTGGCCCACGGAGCCGACGTTGACGATCGCCTTGCGCTCCAGGTTCACCTCGTAAACACACTCCAACTCATCCGGGCTGTAGAAGTCCGGGGCATCAACGAACACACCCGGCACATGCGTATGGCCGACAAAGCACAGGTGCCCGATCCGCTCAAGGCTGGTCTGAACCTTGTTGGGGGCGTTGTAAACGTCGTCGGGAAAGATGTACTCGTTAATGGGACGGCGCGGGCTGCCATGAACGAACATCAACTCACCGAAGCCCAAGTCCTGGCCGCTCATCGTTTGCTTTACCGGCAGGTCGCCAAGGAACTCCCAGCGGGCGTTGCGCTTGACATCGTCCGTCTCGGCCTCCAAGGCCGCGCGGGTCCAGAACGATGCCGTCTCTGCCGAGATGTTGAACTGGTTGGGCTCAAACATCACCGCGTAGTCGTGATTGCCCATAAGGCAGGTCGCCACGTGCTCGCGAACGAGGTCAACGCACTCGCGCGGCTCGGGTCCGTAGCCCACCACGTCGCCCAGGCAGACGATCCGCTTGATTCCGCGCTGGTCAATATCGCCCAGCACGGCCGTCAGAGCTTCCATGTTGCTATGAATGTCACTGATTATCGCCAGCATGGTCCAAATTTCTCCACCGAGTCACCTATGCTAGCGGCGAAGCACCCTGATTGTCAAACCCGTTTGGGTAGCCAGCATGGCAATCGCATCTAAATCGGGGTAATCGATAGAAATCTTTTATGTTCGGGTTATGTTAGGGTTTCGCTTTGCGCTGCGCGCAGATACTCTCTCACTTCGATTAACGGTGAGGCCTCACCAACAACCAAAACTGTTGGTATAAGGAGCGAAAGCATGGAACTTGACGCCCCCAACAGTCCGTTTAGAAATGAACCCGCCAGCGAGGGCGACATCAAGACCAAGCGTCTCTGCTGCGGCTGGGATCACAATTATCTGCTGAAGGTCCTTACAGGGGGAATTTAGATACGATTGCCCTGCGCATCTCAATGACATGCCTTCCCGCCTGCGGTTGGATTGTCTAGAATATAGGTATGGCTGACGAGAATGACACGCACGACAACACCGGCCCGGCCCGGCAGGCTGCCGACAACGACGTGCTGAACGTCTGTGAGATATTCCTGTCGCTTCAGGGCGAGGGGGCCCGGATTGGCTTGCCGTGTTCCTTTGTACGACTGGCTGGGTGCAACCTGCGGTGCGACTGGTGCGACACCGCCTACGCACGCGAGCCGGGCACGGACATGACCATCGCCGAGGTGATAGCCCGCCTGGCGGAGCTGCACTGCAAACGAGTCGAGCTCACCGGCGGAGAACCGCTGTGTCAGCCGGCCTCGCTGGAACTGATGCGGCGCCTCTGCGACCTCGGCCACGAGGTGCTGCTGGAGACCAACGGCTCGTTGGATATCGAGCCGGTGGACACCCGCGTCGCCCGCATCGTGGACTTCAAGTGTCCCTCCAGCGGCGCGGCGCAGGCGAACTTGTGGTCAAATATCGAGCAACTGTGGGCCGGCGACGAGGTAAAGTTCGTCCTGGCCGATAGGGACGACTACGACTTCGCCGTCGCGGCCATGCGGGAGCGAGGGCTGATCGGTCTATGCGAGATAATCTTTTCGCCAGTTGACGGCCTGCTCAAACCGGCGGACCTGGCCGAGTGGATTCTCGCCGACGGCCTGGACGTTCGCCTGGGCCTGCAACTGCACAAACTGCTCTGGCCTGACGAGCCTCGTGGTCGGTAGAAGAAGCGGATTACCACAGAGCCGCTGAGGCGCTGAGGCACTGAGATAGATACAGCAAGAAGAAGATGGAAGAAACGGCAGCAAAAAGACACTGAGGTACTCCCGAGGTCGGGATGCGTGCGCGCCCCTGCTGTTCTATGTCTGCGCAATGTTGGTCGTCTGCGTGTTGTTTGTCGGGCCATTGCTGCACTTGAATTACATGGGCGAGATACGGATAGGGCTCCATCACACTCTCTCGTCGTCATGGCCCGTCGTCCTCCTTTTTGCTATGTCCGCGGCCTCCTTGTTTCTGCCGGTTGTTGCCGCCCTGATTGCGCTGTACTCAACGCATGCCATGAAGCAGCGCAACACAAATCAGGGCCTATCGGCTACAATGTGGTCAGCGGGAGCTAAGCCGAACATGGAACCTGTAAACCACACAAGAGGGCGATTCTCGATAGCTGTCAGACGCCGTGTGTCCATAGTCTGTCTGCTTGTCATTCTAAACTACCTGGTCTTCTTCCTTGGCGTCTACCTCAACAAATTCGGTGGCTGGGTCGGCACTCTCGGTGCTGAGCTGTGCGAGGCGACCTACGTTCTTGGCATTTTGCTCATTCCGATCGCGATTCTGTATGCCTTTGCCCGCCGTTTCCAGATGAAGGTCCGGGAATGGGATTTGTACGGCCCAGGATTGGCTATCATTCTCTACATTGTGATGTACATGATCGTCTGGGAACTGCCGTGGCGCTGGCCGGAGTGGCCTTGGCGGTGGACTACGTACTGAATCGCTTACTCCGCAGGGCTGGAAACGGTCTGCGGCCGGGGCAAAATCAGACACTTCCCGCCCGGGTCGGTGTTCAAATTCCAGCAACGGACGGTGGCGATCATATCCGCGCCGGTGGTAACGCTATTGGCATTTCCCGTCCACGAAACGTTCAGGACGTCTGTTTTTGGATGCGAACCGCAGTGACTCTTGGAAGGACCTCGGAATGAAGAAACGAATGTCGTGTGCCAGCGCGGTCGTAGTGATCGCTCTGTTGGCCGTTGGATCGGTATCATGGTCGGTGGCCGGGGCGGCCAAGTCCAAGGCGCCTAATCCGCTGGCAGGCAAGAGCCTGTCGGAACTGACGGCCATCCTGACCAGGGACTCCGACGAGATCGCCCGCTACAACGCCGTCAAGGCGATCGCGGCGGACGTCTCGGTCAAGAACCGCCGGGGCAATCGCCCGCCGAAGAACCAGCCCAAGTACGTCGCGCCGAATGCGAAGATCGTACCGATCCTCGTCGCCGGCCTGACCGACAAGGCAAGCGGCGTTCGCTACGCGTGCCGCGAGGCCCTGGGGCGATGCGGCGCGGTTGCCGTCGGGCCACTGGTAAAGGCCCTGGCCAGCAAGAACGTCGAAGTGCGATCCTACGCCGCCGACGCCTTGGGCGACATGGGCGCCTACGACGATGCCGACGCCCAGCCGCTGGACCAGGCCGTGCCCGCACTTACGAAACTCCTCGGCGACAAGAACTACGCCGTCCGCGTCAGCGCCGCAATGGCGCTGAGCCGCATCGGCACCCGGGCCGCGCCGGCGCTGGGCAAACTGATACCGCTGCTAAACGACTCCGAATGGGCCGTCGCCGACGCCGCCGTCCGCGCCGTCGCGGCCGCCGACCCCAACGGCACGCAGTCCGTGCCAGCGCTGGTCAGGGCGCTGGGTAACAAAAAACACGACCTCCGCGAGTTCGTATGCATGGAACTCGCCGCGATGGGTCCCAAGGCCGAGGCCGCCATCCCCGCCCTGATCAAACTGATGGACACCGACCGCAACAGTTGGCAGGCCGGCAAGGCGGCGGCGGGTGCGCTGGCGGCGATTGTGTCGATCGATCCGAAGAAGCCGGACGCCCCCGCCGTCTCGGCTGAGACGCGAACCATAGTCATCACCGCGATCGCCAAAAGCGCCTCCGACCCCAAGAAGGTCCCCTTCGTGCAGGATGGCAGGCTATTCGCCCTGCTGCCCAAGCTAGGCCGCACCTACGGTCCGGGCTACGCCGGCCCGCTCGGCGCTGAGGCCTTGCCGGCACTGCCCCTCGCACTGGCGCGGCTTAGGTCGTGGTCGATCCCCTACCATCACTGGGTCCCCAAACGCGAGCTGATCGCCTTCATCGGCGAAGTCGGCCCCCACGCCAAGGCCGCCGCGATCCCCGCGGTCAAGGCGCTGCTGGCAGATAAGGACCTCGACGCGAAGGTAAACCGAAAAGACCTCGAAGGCCTGCTCAAGAAGCTGGAAAACTAAGGAAGGCCATCCATGAATATCATGAAAACGGCAATAGCAATCACGATCGCGACGATGCTGGCGACCACAGCGCTGGCGGCGAGGCCCAAGCCCGTCAAGGTCTACATTATCGCCGGGCAATCCAACGCCGAGGAACGCCAGAGTGTGGGTTTCCTGGCGGAGAATTTCCCCGAGTACTCCAAGCTCCGGGAGGATATCTGGCGAATGAGGCCCGGGGTCAACTCGCCCACGCCTTTCATGGGTCCGAAGTATGGATCCTACGGCGTCGAGCACGCGGCGGGGTACATCCTCGCCGACGCAGTCGACAACGACATCCTCTTCATTCGCTCGGCCGTCGGGGGCACGATGCTGCACACCCGCTGGCGATCCCCCAGTGCCGTAAAGCGCCTCGGCGGACCGGTCGGCGACCTGTATGACCGCATGATCAAACGCGTCCACAACACCGTTGCCAACCTGTCGGAGTTTCTCCCCATCTATCGCGGCCAGGGCTACGAGCTGGCGGGGGTAATCTGGTTCCAGGGCGAAAACGACTGCTGCGCCAAGACGCAGGGATACTACCGCGACGGCCTGATGGACATGATCGCCGACACGCGCCGCGAGTTGGGCGTGGCTAACCTGCCGTTCGCGATCATCAAGATAAACGACGGCTGCTGGGGTCCCCCGGCCGTGGACGTCTGGGCGGCTGAGGAATACGCAGCCCACGCCGACAAGAACGTCGTCGTGGTCAACACCCGCGACACTCGCAGTCTGTGCCACTACGACAACCAATCCTACATCACCATCGGCCAGCGACTGGGCAAGGCCCTGCTGCCATTCGTTAAGAAGACCGTACACGTCGGCGACGACGAAATCCGCGCCGCCGCGAAGGCCTACTTCGCCCGCGTCAGCACACCGGGCAGCCCGCAGGACATGACCAGTCTGAAAGAAGGCCTCGTGGGCTACTGGAAGTTCGACGAGGGCAAGAGCGCAACCACCGCCTCGGCCGTCGAAGGCGGCGCCAAGGGCAGCCTGCACGACCGTCGCGCCGGCTCGGGCGAGTGGGTAAAGGGCAAGTTCGGCAAGGCCGTCAAACTCTCCCGCAACCAGTCGGTAACTTTCCGCGACTACAAGGACACCGTCAACAAGGCCGGGCGAATCGAGCAGTTCAGCGTCGCCTTCTGGGCCAGGACGCTTGGCGGGGCGAGTGCCTACCGCATCGGGCGCGGCTCCGGCAGGCCGTACGAAAAACGCGACGCCGGCAACTGGTACATCAGCCCCCACGCCAACCAGCAGGGCTGGGATGTCTGCGGCTTTGACAACGGGCACTCCACGATTACCGCCGCCATCGCCGACGCCAACGGCAAACCCGTCACCTTCGGCGCGCTGGCGAGGGAAGGCTTCGGCGGTGACGGCGTCGAGTGGCGCCACCAGGCGTACGTCTTCGACGCCAAGGCCAAAGAGGTCCGCTTCTACACAAACGGCAGGCTGGTCCAAACCGCCAAGACCACCATGCCCCAGCCGACCAAGAGAAACCCCAATCCCACCGGCGTCGATGTCGCGGAAATCATCCCTGCCAACGAGCGAACGCCGCTGATGATCGGCGGGATCGAACTGCACGACATGGACTTCGACTTCTGCGCCTACGACGAACTGGCGATCTGGTCGCGTCCGTTGACCGACGCCGACGTCGCGAAGCTCTACAACGGCGGGAGCGGCTCGGAGATAATCGTCGGCGACCCCTTCATCGCGAAATCGCTCGCGGATCTGCGGAAGATCATCAAGAACGAAGTAGATTCCAATATCCGCTACCGGGCCGTACGGGCCGCCGGGGCCAAGGGCGAGGCGGGCGTCGCCCTTCTGGTAGACGCTCTCAAAGACAAGTCGGCCGGCGTGCGATACGGCGCGGCGCAGTTATTGGGCGAAATGGGCCGACCGATGCAGGCTCGGGCACTGGCGATGCTCAAGGGCACCGACAAGGACATGCAGGTGCTCGGCACGGTGATGCTCCGGCATATGGGCCGCCAGGCCAACCCGGCCGAGACGGTCCCGGCCCTGATTGCGGCGGTGGATGACAAGTTCTTCGACGTGCGGATGGGCGCCGTCGACGCCCTGGGCAAGTTAGGCAACTGGGCCGAGTCGGCCGTGCCCGCCCTGCTGACGGCCACGACCGACCGCGAATGGTGGGTCCGCGACAGTGCCCACTTCGCCCTGACGGCGATCGAGACCCCCCAGTCCCGAGCAGGCATGATCGAGGCACTGAACCGGGACCGCCACTCGACGACTTGGTTCCAGGCGGCCAGCCGACTGCTCGCGCCGATCAAGGCGGACCCGGCGCTGCACAAGAGGCTCGCACTGTCGTACGCGAGTTGGCTGTGCAAGGGCAAGGGCTGGACCGCGCCTTTCGCCGCACGAGGCAAGTTCGGTTATGGCCTCAAGGGCCTCCAGGAACTCGTCAAGAACAAGCAACCCATTCCCGCCGAGGTCGGCAAGACGATCCGGCGCATTCTCGACGGCAAGGAAGCGCCGCTCTGGAGCCTCGACGATCGGGGCAACCGCAAAGCCCTCGAAGACATCCTCGCGACGATCAAGAAGTCGGAAGGTGCGAAATAATGAAGACAAACACACTGACGATCCTGATGACGCTCTTTTTGCTGATTCCCACAGCCCTGGCCGATGAGTCCGGCTATCACCCGGACGTGGGCAATTGCTCAGCCATCATCAAGGGCAAGGAACACAAGTTTCCATTCAACTTCGGGCCCACGGGCACGACCGGGTGGTTCTACGAACGCGAGTTCGTCGTCAACGGCCTGGACGCCGGCTCGCCCGCAGATGGGGTGTTGAAAGTCGGCGACCGCATCCGCGCCGTCAACGGCCGGCGTCTGCCGATGGCCTCGTTCAACGACGACATGAAAGATCCTCGCCGCATCATGGGCATGGGCATCACCGAGGCTGAGACTATCGAACGAGACGGCAAGCTTGTCGTCACCGTCTGGCGAAGCGGCAAGGAAGTCGATCTGACCATCAAGCTGCCGGTGATGGGCACCTACAGCAAGACCTGGCCCTACGACTGCGCCAAGTCGGCGCGAATCCTCCGCGAGGCCTGCCAGTGGCTTGCGGACAATCAACTTCCCAACGGGGCGTTCGTGGCGAACCGCGACGACGGCTTCGCCCTGGGTCCGGCCCTGGACGGTCTGCTGCTGCTGAGCAGTGGCGACCCGAAGTACCTGGAAAACGCCCGTCGGCTGGCGCACAACTTCGCCGAGAACCCCGGCCCGGACCCCTTCAAGGGCGACAAGACCGGGACCGATCTGTGGGGCTGGTCCTACCAGGCGATCTTCATCGGCGAATACTACCTTCGGACCGGCGACACCTACGTGCTGCCGTACCTGAAATACCTCCAGAAGATCATCATGGCCGCGAGAGGCCCGCGCGGCGGCTGGTCGCACGGGTTCAAGATGGCGGCCTACGCGGTGGGAGGCTATATCAACCCCAACGGCGTGTCGTCCCTGACGGCGCTGGCGCTGATGGAGGATGCCGGCCTGAAGATGGAACAGTCCAGGTACGACGGCAGCAAGCTCTACTTCCGGCGATGGTCCTACGGCGGGAGGGGAATCCACTACGGCGACCACAAGTCGACGCTCGCCACGAGTCCGCAAGGAAGCTTCGGCGCGGGCAAGAACGCACTGGCCGTCGTGACCTTCGAGGTGCTCGGCGAGCCGGACGCTTCGGCTCGCTTCGCCCAGACCATCATCGACACATACAAACGCCGCGACGGCTGCCACGCAGGCCCGTTCTTCGCCCTGTTCTGGGGACCGATCGGCGCCAGCCGCTGCGAACCCGCGGAATTCCGCCTGTTCCTGGACTATTGGACATGGCTGCACGATCTCAGCCGGCGATGGGACGGCAGCTTCCTGCTGCCGTCGGCTAACGGCGGCGGTGGCTATGCCGCTCGCGGACCGGTCTTCACCATGGGCGGACAGGCCCTTCTCTACGCCCTGCCACTAAAGAAGACGCGAATCTGCGGCGCTAAAGAAAGCCCGTTTGCGGTCGAGGATATGCCCGGGCAGCTCAAGCCGGCCAAGGCACTGGTGGATCAGAAGCAGTATGCTGGCGCCACCGCGATGCTGGATCATTTGCTCAAACGCGGCAAACTGACCGATGCCGCCACACGCCGCGCGCAACTCATGCGGGAGTCGATCGAAACCACACTGGCGAGCGTCACATACACGCTGACCGAGATCGAGCGGAATCTCAAGAATGGCGAAACCGTTCTCGCCCGCACTCGGATACGGAACATCGAGAATCTGCTCGGCAAGGCCGATGAAAAGCTACTGGCGTTGAAGCAACAGGCCGACAGCGCCGCCAACGACGCCATCGCCAAGGCATGGCAGACATACCAGCATCATCTGCTTGCGAGCTACGTCAGGCCGGAGTCTTACGAGATCATCCAGCGGCTTGCCAAAGACGCCAGCGCAGGCTTCGTGCAGCGCAAGGCCGCCAAGGCCCTCGAGGCCATCAGGCTGTGGCCGACCTACAAGGACAGCTTCTGCTCCGAGAGCATCCACCTGACCTACCGGGCCGCGTGGGAAGCCAACAACACCGATACGATACCCCTGGCCGTGATGAGGCTGCTGGCGTTCGGCGACGGCATACTCTGGACGACCTGGGTGACCCGGAGCTGGCTTGAAAAGGCGGACCTGCTCGGCGAGTTCCCCTTCTCGACCGCCCTGGCTGCGACGAGCCAGAAAGAGCCCGCGACGTGGAAGTACCTGACCATGGAAAAGTCCGCGCCTCCGGCCAAGTGGAATCAGGCCGGGTTCGATGACTCGGCGTGGAAGCAGACGACGGCGCCGCTGCTCAAGCCAGGCCGTAAGGAAACCGGGCCGGACAGGCAGTGGGACAAACCGTTCCTGCTGATGCGCCGCACGTTCGACGTCAAGACAACCGACTTCGACGCCCTGCGCATCAAGGGCAAAATACACGACCCGGCCGACATCTACCTCAACGGCCAACACGTCGCACGCGTTCTCCAGGAGCGGCGAAAAAGTCAGAGCTACATCGACTTCGACATCAGCAGCGCAGGGATGCCCGTGCTGAAGAAGGGTCGTAACGTGCTGGCGGTCAAGGCCAGCTGGGATGGCGGATGCATCGACATCGGCCTGATGGGCGTCAAGCGTTAGCGACGAGACCGACGACTTCCGGATATGGCGCGGCCTGGACACGGGCCGCGCCATGTCCGGGCGCGTTTTACCGGTGCCACTTTGGGGCTCGGTCGCTTACGGCTTCGGCGAAGGTCGGCTTGCGGCGGAAGTCCGCGGGGTTGTATTCGGGCTTGCCGGGGTCCGGCTTGAGCCATCGCGGATGGTGCCTGCCATAGTAGCTGCCATAGAACTGATAGTTGCTGTCCACCCAGCGGCTCAGGATCATCAACTGGTTCTTGTTCAGCATTCGGCTGTGATCGCTCTTGGCGTTTTTCGGATGCAACTCATCGGTCAGTATATCCATCATCGGGCTTTGATAGCACCCGAGGCTTTTGGGTGGCAGGTAAGCGCCGTTGTAGTTTCCGCGATCGCCCTGCCGAAATGATGTGAACTCCGGGATGATGGGCCCGGCCAGTTGTTTTCTGGCGAGTTCTTCATACGAGGTGTTGTAGTAGGTAGTCGTCTCGGCGGTGAGTTTTAGTTTTCCGGCCGGCTCTGTCTTGCCGTGGCAGGAGACGCACTTGGCGTTGAAGATCGGCTGAACGTCGGTGGGATAGTGGATTGCCTGTCCGGGTTTTCCGTCGCCTCCGTTGGCGACGAGGTCGCAAGGCTGCGGCTGGGGCTCGCTGGGTGCTCGTCGCAGCGCCAGCGGTGTTTTCTTGCCGGCCTGGGCGGTGGCGTGCCTGCCTTCCCCGTGACAGCCGGTGCAGGATCGCAACTCGCCGCCCTTGTAGTTGACGTAGGTTCGTTCCCGCTGGATTTCCCGGAAGTCCTTGTCGAGTGCCTGGAGGAAGATGTTGCGATTGGCGGGCACGGTGAAGTAGGCCGAGCCATCCTTCTCGACGGGCACGACCCCCCACTGCGCTCGAGGCCAGAGGGCAGCCTTCCAGCTCGAGCTGCTCAGCCCCGACCCCCACCGCCTGCCGGTATCCCAGTATCGCGGGATGACCTCGTTGATGCGAATCCACTTGACCTGCCCGGGCTTGACGGCTTGCATGCCCTGGTGGATGTTCGTCACAACGCAGACGCCCTGCTTCAGCCGTGCGTATTTGGGGTTCAGGTCGGATGCGATCCGCGGCGGCATCTTGCGGGCGACCAGCGGCGTGGGATGCCAGCAAGACAGGTTGGCATCCTTGTGGACGAGGCGATGGCTGCCATCAATGCCGATCAGATAGAGCGAGTACGCGTCGGCGACGTTCTTGTAGTGATCCGACGGATCGACCTTGTAAGAAACCAGGAATTGCTTGTCGCTGACGGGGAAGGGATGGGTGTAAAGATGGCCGCTGGTGCCGTTGCGGTCGTGTACGTACCCGCCATCGGCCTTGCGGAAATACCAGCCGGGCTCGGTGCGGCGTTCGATGAAGACATGCGGCGTGAGATTCATCACCGAATACTGATCATCCCACTGCACGTAACCTTCCTCATCCGGATCGGGGCCTCTCGCGCGATTGCCGTTCTTAGGGTCGATGAGCATTATCGCACCCAGGCACCCGCCCTGGGGGTAATGGCACGTGCCGACGCAGACGATGCGATGGTCGTCGCCTGGCATGGGCTGGGGGTACATGTAAACGGTCGTCGTGTCGTCGGCCACGCCGTAGAGTTCCATGGGCCTGGTCCCGTCGGGATTCATGGACCAGATCGTTTTTCCGACGCGCGCGCCCTTGTCGACATACTCCCAGCGGTGGTACATAACTCGCCCATCATCCAGAATCACCGGGCAGAACTCGCTTACGGGGCTCTCGGAAATCCGCGTGACGTGCGTGCCGTCGGCGTTCATCCTGTGCATGCTCGGCGCCACCAGCCCGGCAGAACCGCCGCAAAGAACGGTGTGCTCGGACCGGGTCGAGGAGAAGATAATCCCGCCGTCGGGCAGATAGCACGGGTGGACGTCGTCGGTGTGCCAGGGCTTGCCCCAGCGCTTTACCTTCTGCGCTTCGTCGGCCGGTGCGACCAGAACCTGCCGCAGCCCCGTGCCGTCTATGGCGACTTCCCAGATGCGGAAACCGGACCGGGTGTCCTGGCGAAAATCGAACAAAATTTTCCTGGCATCAAATGACAAGCTGATCTTGCCGATAAAACCTTTGCCGCCCGGCATGTCGGCCGCCGTCACAACGGGCCGCTCCTTTTGCGCGGAGAGGTTGTATACGTAAATGCCGTTATCGGCAAGGAAACGGTCGGCGCTTGTGCCGTTGTTGATGTCCGTGTAGTAGTGATCCGAGGAATAGGGCTTGCGCTTGACGAAGACAATTTCATCGAACCCCAACTCGTCGGCTGAGACCGGCGAACGGGCCGCATCGGTCGCGACCGGCAGGCCCTTGTCTGCCGCTCCGCCGGCCTGGGCTTGCGCATGGGCCGAAACACTGCCGATTATCGCCAGGCCAAGCAGGGCGAGTGCGGGAATCGTAATTCGGCTTCTTGCGACATTGAGCATGACGGAGACCTTCCTGGAACAGTGCGGCAGTTCGGTTCGCGAAACACTTTTTAAGCGTACATTCAAAGAAGCCTCGCAGTCAAGCAAGGTTCGTGGGCAACTCACCGACCTGGCTTGCGGGCATCGGGAAAGTGCTTGTCGATGCGCGTAATTGCGATAGGATTATCGACATCGCCCGCGACGGTCGCGGGCTCAGCCCAATCCGGGAAATGTCGGATAAGCCAGGCGGTCCGAGGCATCCTCGTTCCGCAAGAAACCTTCGGAGCAGGAACCCATCATGAGCAGTGATGCACTTGATTTTTCGTCCCCGCACCCCCAGGCCGACCGCGAGGAACTGTTCGACATAATATCGAAGACCTTCTCGCACCACGGGTATTTCACCTTCCTCGACCGCTGCCGAAACTCCTACATCGAGGGCAGCCATTACGACTGGGACGCATCAGTGATCGGACGCATGGATGGGAAGATTGTCACGCACTGCGGCGTGTGGGGCTACGACATGCGGATCGGCCGCTCGATTGTACGAGTCGCCGGCGTCGGGGCGGTGTCCACCCACGGCGAGTACCGAAAGCGACGACTCATGTCCCAAACCTTCGCCCACGCACTGCCACACATGCGCGACGCGGGGTACGACATGACGCTGCTGTTCGGCATCAACGATTACTACCACCGCTTCGGCTACGTTCGAGCGTACCCGTTGACAACCTACATCGTGCCCGTCGAAGAACTGCCGACCGACAAGCCCTCCCCACCCTGCCGAAAGCTCAAGCGCCCGCCGCTGGAAGAGATGGCCCCGGTATACAACCGCCAAAACGCCTCCCTGACCGCCTCGGCAATCAGACCTACCTACCGCAAGGCGATCTTCCTGGGCGACCAGGAGTGTCGCATCTGGCGCCATGCCAACGGCAAACTCGCCGGGTGGGTCCTCACCCACAAGAACACGTGCGTCGACCACGCCGGTCAGCCCGAGCAGGTGCTCCGCATCCTCGGCGAACTGGCCCGCAAACACGCCTGGTCGGAAGTGACATTCAAAGACCTGCACCACGACACAGCCCTTCGCAATCGCATCACGGGCGGTACCTGCCGGGCGGAAACCAACTACGCCCGCAGCGGAGGAGCAATGGTGCGAACGCTGAATCTTCGTGGCACGCTCGAAAAGATCTCGCCCGAGCTCGCTCGCCGCCTGGCGAACTCGCATTTGAGCCGCTGGCGAGGAACGCTGGCTCTCCGCGATGCACGCCAGCGCGTGGTGCTAAAGATCGGCGGCGGAAAAGTCGGCGTCATCGACGGCCCTGCCGGCAAGAACACCGTTCGCGGCGGCGAGGAAATCGCCCAACTCATCCTCGGCACCGACGAGCCGCGAGCAGTCTGCGCGGCGGGCGGCATTAAGACCACCGGCCAGGGCGCGGAACTGCTGGAGGTGCTTTTCCCCGCACAACACCCGTGCCTGGCCGGCGCGGATAAATTCTGACCGCAAGGAGAAACCGCTTGAACACCATAATCCCTGACGGCTACACGTCGACCATGGATGTCTTCAGCACTGAGCGTTGCATCAAGTTCCTGAAGGACCGCTTCGAGGCCTCGCTCGCCCGGCGATTGAGGCTGCGACGGGTTACCGCCCCGCTGTGCGTCAAGTGTGACACGGGCATACAGGACAACCTCAACGGCGTTGAAAGGCCGGTGCAGTTCCCCGTCCGGGGCGACGGCGACACCCGATACGAAGTCGTCCAGTCGCTCGCCAAGTGGAAGAGGCTGGCGCTTTTCAACTACAGCTTCGCTCCCGGCGAGGGCATCTACACGGACATGAACGCCCTCAGGCCTGATGAGGATTCGCTCGATAACACGCACTCGGTCTACGTGGACCAGTGGGACTGGGAGCGTGCGATCGCCCCGGCCGACCGCAACCTGGACTATCTCCGGGCCGTTGTCGGCGACATCTACGCCGCCATCAAGGAAACCGAGTGGGAGATGGATGACAACTTCGGCATGACGCCGTTCCTGCCGGAGGAGATCGCCTTCATCCACACCGAAGACCTCGCCCAGCGCTATCCCGACGCGTCCAGCCAGGAGCGGGAGCGCCTGGCCTGCAAGGAGCACAAGGCCGTGTTCTTCATCGGCATCGGCGGCGAACTGCCCAACGGGACCATCCACGACGGCAGGGCGCCGGACTACGACGACTGGACCACGGACACCGGTGATGGGCACCACGGGCTGAACGGGGACATCTTCGTCTGGAACCCGGTTCTGGACATGCCGCTGGAGCTGTCCTCGATGGGCATCCGCGTTGATGCGCCGACCATGAGCAGGCAACTGGAAATCCGTGGCTGCGATGATCGCAAGGACCTGCCCTGGCACCGAATGCTGCTGGAGGGCAAGCTGCCGCAATCGGTGGGCGGCGGCATAGGCCAGTCGCGGCTTTGCATGCTGCTGATGAAACGAGCCCACATAGGCGAAGTCCAGGTAGGCCTCTGGCCCCAGGAAGTAATCGACACCTGCCGCAAAGCTGGAATCCAACTACTGTA
>CAZMBZ010000020.1:0-14187 GCA_964564285.1 uncultured Planctomycetaceae bacterium
TTCGGCATTTTCCAGGCAGGCCGGGACCAACACTGTATCGCCGGCGCGAATCGGGACTGTCGGCTCGACGGGGCCAGCGTGACGCACCTCGGCAGGGCCTTGGGCTTCCAGCATCATCAGGGCGACGCATCGGCCCGAGGGAATCGCTGCCGCCTGGCCGGCGGAAGCTTTGCGGCGGGTGACGGTGAAGAACTCCGTCTTCAGCAGCGTGTCGCCCGCTTCGCCGGGCGCGACGTCGTCGGCCTCGGTGAAGTGGATGCACTGCATCGAGCGTTCCACGTGGATTTCGCGCCCCCTGCCCCAGTCGGTTACGCGGTACGTCGTATCCGAGGGCGTCTGGACTTCCGCGACGACGACGCCAGCGCCGAGCGCGTGGACCGTCCCGGCTGGGAGATAGTGGAAGTCGCCCTCGGCCACCCTGTATGGCTTGACGAGCTTGTCTACGGTGTCGGTCTCGATTCCCTGGCGGAACTGCTCCGCCGAGATGTCGGGCAGGACGCCCTTGTAGATCATGCCGTCGCGACTTTCGAGGATGTACCAGCACTCGGTTTTCAGCGCGGCGCCCTCGCCGATGGCCTCGACGGCGGCGGCGTCCGGGTGGACCTGGAGCGAGAGAATGTCGTTGGCGTCGAGCAGCTTGAGCAGCAGCGGGAATCGCCCATCAGCCATGGTCGGCGCGCCGCCGAGCAGCCGGGACCCGAGTTCGCGAGTCAGGTCGGTAAGCGTGATCCCGCGAGCCGGGCCGTTGGAGACGCGGCTGACGCCCTCGGCGAGGTCTGCAAGCTCCCAGCTTTCGCCGATGGGCCTGTCGGCAGGCAAATCGCGGCCGAAAAGACGTTCGAGATTCCGCCCGCCCCAGATCTTCTCTTTGTAGATCGGTGCGAATTTATACGGGTACGTTTCCATGGTTGGCTCGCAGGCGGTTTAGCCGGGCCAGTCGCCGGTGAAGACCTCAGTGGCCGGGCCGGTCATCATGACGTGCCCGTCTTCGGCGTTCCATTGAAGCTTCAGGTCGCCGCCGGGCAGGTGAGCGAGAATCTTGCGCCCGGTTCGGTGCGTCTGGACGCCCGCAACGCACACGGCCGAGGCACCCGTGCCGCACGCCAGCGTGATTCCGCTGCCACGCTCCCACGTTCGCATGGTCACTTCCTCCGGCGAATGAACCTGCACGAAATGCACGTTGACCCGCTCGGGAAAGACCGGGTGGTGTTCGATTTCCGGGCCGAGTTGTTCCATCGGCACGGCCGCGACGTCATCGACGAATATCACCGCGTGCGGATTGCCCATGGACACGCAGGTCATCTGAAACGCCCGGCTATGTGTCTTTATCGTCACATCGACGGCCCGGGTCTGGCGGATCAGCACAGGGATCTGCTCGGGTTCGGTGAGGGGCTTACCCATGTCCACGGTCGCCGCGAGGACCTTGCCATCAGCGCCAAGTTTCAGATCGATGGTCTTGATTCCCGCGGCCGTCTCCACTCGCATGGGGTTGGCGGTGACATGCCCGTAATCATAAGCGTATTTTGCGACGCATCTCACGCCGTTGCCGCACATCTGCGCCTCCGAGCCATCCGCGTTGAACATTTGCATCCGCACATCGGCGGCCGCGTCGGATGCCATTACGAGTATCAGCCCGTCGGAGCCTACGCCGAAGTGGCGGTCGCTGATGGCGATGGCGAGTTTGGCCGGGTCGTCCACCGTCTCGGCGAAACAGTCCACGTAGACGTAATCGTTGCCCAAACCGTGCATCTTGGTGAAACGCATCATTAAGTCCTTCCGAAATCGAACATTGCCATCTCGTCGGCAGCGCAGCACGCAACCTCAAAGCCAAGCCACGATCTTGGAATACTATCGCCCAGCCGGTCCCCGAGCAACGTAGAAAGCTTAGGAAGGATCGCAGAAACTTTCACGCCGAGGTGAAACATTCCGGGAACTTCCACGACCATCCAGATGTCAAAGACATTGGAGAAGTCGATTTGCCTTGTCAAAGCATGCGTTGGAAGCGAAAATAACATACGGAAACAGGGAATAAGGCGCAACGTCTGATCGAAAGGGGCAATGGGACATGGCAGACAGTAAGAAAGGCGCCCTCGAACGCCAGCTTCGCAACGTGCGTATTCGCGCCGGGCTGAACGTCCTGCTGCGTCAGGCGGCGATCGTCCTGGCGCTAGCCGGCGTGGCGGCGGCACTGGCGGTCGCGGTCGAGCGGGTGTTCGTGGTCCCGGTCATAAGTCTCGTCTCCGTGATCTCTGCCGGAGCGGTGGCGGTCCTGCTGGCGGCGGTGCTGGCGGCCCTGCGCGTGCCGAATCGCATGCAGGTCGCCGTTCTCATCGATGGCCGGCTCGGGGCAAAGGAACGCTTCAGCACGGCGCTCGCGCTGGCCAGCAGCGATGATCCCTTTGCCTTGGCCGCCGAGGCCGAGGCACACGCGGCAGCCAAACACCTGGACATTCGCGGGCACTTCCCCGTTCGCCCGAGCCTCCACTGGGTCGGCCCGGCGGCTACGTGGGCTGTCGCCGCGGCGATCTTCTTCCTCATGCCGGCGATCGATGTACTGGGCAACCAGGCCCGCAACCAGGCCAACCAGCAGAATGCAGCCGCTTTGGCCCAAGCCAAGACTGACGTCGAAAAGGCAGCCGCCAGGGTCAAGGCGCTCGTGCAGGAAGCAAACGTGCCGCAACTTGCGATGGACCTCGACCAGATCGGCGAATTGTCGCCCGAGCAGAAACCCGCCGACGTGCGCCGCCAGGCAATCAAGAAACTCGGCAAATTGGGCGACCGCCTCCGCGAGCTTCAGAAGAACCAGAAAAACGCCGGCCTCGGCGATGCGAAGAATATGCTCAAGGATCTTCGCGGCTCGCCGGAGGCCTTCGACAACAAGCTCAACCGCGCCCTGGCCCAAGGCGACTTCGCGGGGGCCGCCAAGATGATCCGCGATGCCCTGGAAAAGCTCAACTCGGGCAAGCTCTCCGACGCTGAGAAGCAGGCCCTCGGCAAGCAGCTTTCCGACCTGGCCGACCAGGCGGGCAAGATCGGCGATCCGGACAAACAGGTCGCCGATATGCTGGGCAGGCAAGGTATGGACTCGGCGACGGCGAAAAAGCTGGCCGGCATGAGCGAGCAGGATGTCCGCAACGCCCTCAAGAAGCAGGGCCTCTCCGACGAGCAAATCGACAAGATGATGGAGAAGATGAGCCAGTGCCGCAACGGCGCCCAGTCATGCCAGAAACTTGCCCAGCAGTTGGGCGAGTGCAACCTTCCGGGTTCGGGGCTGAACCCCAACGGACTGATCTCCCTGAGCGACAGCCTTGACGACCTGGGCCAGCAGCAGGCCGGCGAGATGTCCCTTGCCGACGCCCTATCGGAAATGGAAGGCGCGATAGCGCGCCTGGGCGAGGGCGACTGCCAGGGCGGCATGCCCGGCGCGGGCGAGGGCGAAGGCGATCCCAACGGACCCGGCATATGGGTTCCCAGCGATGCCGACGGCACAGGCATGGGTCCCGGCGGCGGGCGAGCACGGGCCTGGGGCGCCCGGGCGACCGGCAATCCAGAAGAGGTCGGCCTCAAGGGCACGGGCGTTCGCAACAAGCCGACCAAGGATAACGAGATCATCGGAAGCTGGCTGGTAAAGGGCCAGCAGGTTCGCGGCGAATCCAAGCGAAAGCTCACTACCGCGGTCCAGGCGTCCAAGGACGCCGCAGCCGAGGCCATTCGCGAAAGCAAGATTCCCCGAAAATACGAGGGGGCCGTGAGGAAGTACTTCGGCGGTATGGAAGCCGCCGCCGACCCCAATTCGCCCTGATACGCGAAACCGCCGCTGACCCTTGTCTCGGGACCGCGCCATGAACCAATCTACACTAGCCGCCTGCCGCGGACTGGTTATCGTGCTGACCGCCGCGATGGCCGTCGCCGTCGGCTGTGACGGACGGGGAGGCGCAGACGGCAACTCGCCCAGGGAAGTGGTGCTCTACTGTTCGGTGGACCCCGAGTTCGCCAGGAGTATCCTGAAAACCTTCGAGCAGCAAACGGGCGTGCGGGTGAAGGTCCGCTTCGACGAGGAAGCCACCAAAACCACAGGGCTCGTCCAGCGACTGCGAGCCGAGGCCGACCACCCCGCCGCCGACGTATTCTGGTCCAGCGAGTGCTTCCAGACTATCGCCCTTGCCGACGAGGGCCTGCTCGCCCCCTACCGCGGCCAAGCCGCGACGAACTGGCCCGCGCAGTTCGCCGATCCCAATGGTCTATGGCACGGGTTCGGCCTGCGCATGCGCGTAATCGCATGGGATACCCGGCGAGTGAAATCCAGCGAGGCTCCCCGAAAAATCGAGGACCTGCTTGATGTCAAATGGAAGGACCGCATCGTGATGGCCAGGCCGGAATTCGGCACGACCCGTGGCGACGTGTCGAGCTGGTTCGCCCACTACGGCACGGATGGAGCCAGGGCGATACTTCGCGGCCTGGCCGCAAACGGCGTGCGTCTGGTTCAGGGCAACAGCACGGCCGTGCGAATGGTCGCACGCGGCGAGGCCGATGTGTGCTTTACCGACACCGACGATGTCTACGTCGCCCAGCGTAACGGCTGGCCCATCGCGATGGCCCCGCTGGACCAGGACGGCGAAGGCGCCCTGGCGATACCCAACACGGTCGCGATGGTAAAGGGTGGGGGCAATCCGGGCGCGGCCAGCGAGCTCGTCGAGTTTCTGCTGAGCGAGTCCGTGGAACGCCTGCTGGCTGAGAGCGAATCGCACAACATTCCCATCCGCCCATCCGTCGCGACTGAGTTCGCCACGTACGCTATCGGCAAACCGCTGGCGATCGATTACCGCGAGATCGCTTCGCAACAGCAGGCCGCTTTGGCGGCGGTCAAGGAGATCATGCCCTGATGACTCGCGACCCGGCGGCAAAGTTGCTGGCGGCGGCATCGCTGGTCCTATGGGCCTTGCTGGTGGCGGCGCCGCTGGTCTGGCTGTACGCGGGGGCATTCACCGCGCCTCGGGCATCCTTGCCAATCGCCGCCACGATGGACTGGGCAGTGGTTGGGCAATCGTTCGGACTTGCCGCCGGCATCGCCGTGCTGAGCGTACTGCTGGGTTTCGTACCGGGGCAACTTCTCGCCACGGCCAGGCGAGGACGGACGCTGCTGGCCGTGGGACTGCTGGGCGCCCTGCTCATGCCCAGATACCTGTTGCTCTACGCGTGGGACCTGCTCCGCAGCCCGACCACGCCGCTGGGCGATTATCTCTCAGCCAGGCCGGACCTCGCCCGGGCAGCCGGGATGACAACCGCGTGCCTGACGCTGGTACTGTGGTACTGGCCCTTGGCGGCGCTGATTATCAGCCAGGGTCTTCGCAATCTCGATCGCGACAGCCAGCGACAGGCCCTGCTCGATGCAGGCCCCTGGCGCAGGCTGATCGGCGTGACGCTGCCGCAACTTTACCCGACGATCCTGCTGGCCTTGGGATTGTGCATGACGATGGTGCTGGCTGAATTCGCGACTTTCCACCTCGTCGGCGTTAAGACCATCGGCGCCGAACTGGCCGTGCTCTACGCCCAGACCGGATCCTCGCGAGTAGTCGCCCTCGCCGCTTGGCCGGTGATAATCCCCGCCGCCATCATGGCAGTGACGCTCTGGCGACGCGCGCGGGACTGGTCCACCAACGCCCCACTGGCCAGGCCGGACGCCCCACGCCACGCAGGCCGGCGGTGGGTACTGGCTGCGGCGCTGCTGACGCTGACCATGCTGGCCCCGATGGTGCTGCTGGTTTTATCGCTCCGTGACCTTCAAGGCTTCGCCAATTTCTACGACCTCCACAGCGAACAACTCGCCACCAGCCTGCTCGCGGCGTCCGTCGCATCGGCGGCTGCGCTTGTGATGGCGGGCGGGGCTATTCTCTGCGGCTGCCTGGGCCGGACCGGGCGGATAATCGCCGCGATCGTCATACCGACGATCCTCCTGGCGGCGCTTATTCCAGGCGGTCTGATCGGTGCGGCCCTGGTACACTTTCAGGGCTCCCTGCGGGCTCACTTGGGCTTGGCGGAGGGCTGGTGGAGCGTCTCGGCCG
The DNA here is from genome assembly GCA_964564285.1 of uncultured Planctomycetaceae bacterium. Classification (GTDB taxonomy): domain Bacteria; phylum Planctomycetota; class Phycisphaerae; order SM23-33; family SM23-33; genus JAUWQU01. The sequence goes on from CAZMBZ010000020.1 coordinate 6,063, forward strand.
GGCTGGCGGCAAGGCTCGCTGGCGTGGCGATAGTGTTCCTGAGGCTCGGACTGGATATTCGCAGTTCGCAGCTTTCAGAACTTGCCGCCACCGACGGCGCTGGCTGGGTGCGAACCTGCTGGTCTGTGCACCTGCCGCGACAGTGGCCCGTTTGGGTGGCAGCCTTTGCGCTGGTGACCATGCTCGGGCTGACTGAACTTCCCGCCACGAGCGTTCTCCTGCCGGCCGGGGTGCCGAACTTCGCCCAGGGCCTGCTCAACCAGATGCACTACGCCCGCGACCAGCAGGTAATCGCGACTTGTCTTGTGCTCGTGGGAGGCTACGGAACGCTGGTCGCCGTCGCGCTAATGGTACGATGGCTTCTGCGCCGCCGCGGCGCCTGCCGAATCGCCGCGATGCTGCTGGTGGCTTGCGCCGCGCCGATGTCCCCCGGCTGCGAACCGGCCGACCACCGCGATGCTCCGAAAGTCGTCCGCCACTTCGGTTCGAGCGGCCCCGGCCCCGGCGAGTTTCTCTATCCGCGAGCGATCGACGCCAGCGGCGATTCGACGATATGGGTGATCGACAAGACGGCGCGCCTTCAGCATTTCGACGCGGCTGGAAAATACCTGGGCGGTTTTGCCATGCCGGACTCCGCCACAGGCAAGCCGACTGGCCTGACTGTCGCGCCCAACGGCGACGTGTGGGTGGCAGACACACATTACCATCGCGTCGTCGTCTTTCACCCGGACGGCACGGAGGTCCGGCGATTCGGGGCATACGGCACCGGGCCGGGCCAGATGGTCTACCCGACGGACGTCGCGTTCGCCGGCGATGGGAGGGTGTTCGTCAGTGAGTATGGCGGCAACGACCGCGTGAATATATGGAGCACCAAGGGCAAGTTCCTCGGCAGTTTCGGCAGCTTCGGTGCTGACAGCGGGCAGTTGTCCCGACCGAGCGCAGTGGCAGTCGATGCGACCCGCAGCCGTCTCTACGTAGCCGACGCGTGCAATCATCGCATCGCCGTATACGACCTTTCCGGCAAGGTCCTGAGTTACATCGGCTCGGTAGGCCGGGATATGGGCCAGCTCCGCTACCCGTACGATCTCGCACTTACCGCCGACGGGCGGATTGTCGTATGCGAGTACGGAAACAATCGCATTCAGATCTTCTCACCCGATGGTCGCAGCTTGGCGGTCCTCGGCGGACCGGGCAGGCAATTGGGCGAGCTGGCCTACCCGTGGGGCGTGGCGATCGGCGCGGACGCTCTGGCCTACATAGTCGACGCGGGCAACAACCGCATACAGGCATGGAGGCTGCCATGAACGTAATTCCTGCAACCCACCAGGCCGACTTCCGGTGGATACCGATAGCAAAGTGCGGTAAGATAAAGAACCATCATTCAGCATCTCCACGCCGTTGCGACGGTTGGGGGCAGGTCGGTTCGACCTTCGTGGGATACAGAAGGACATTGGGTCCAGCATGAGAACATTACCAGGAATCGCATGCATGTTGATGCTTGTCTTCTCGGCCAAGGCCATGCGCGCCGAAGACACGATAACGGTCAGCACAGTGGACACCAAGGCTGCCCTGGTCAACCCAGGTATGGGCTGGACCATGCATTTCTACTCAAATGTGCCCGGTAATTACGGTTCCAGGCTGGCGCCGGAGGACACAGTTGAGGACTTTCCTGGCCTGTCGACCGTATACCTGCGAATCCCGTGGGCCTTCATCGAACCCACCGAAGGTAAGTTCAACTGGGCGATTCTCGACACGCCCGCTCAACGCTGGATTGCCGCCGGAAAGCGTATTGCCCTCCGCCTCACCTGCTCCGAGAACTGGATGAAATACGCAACGCCGGAATGGGTCAAGAAGGCCGGGGCGAAAGGCACCTTTTACCAATACGGTAAGGGCCGGGTTGCCCAAAGCGGCTCATGGGATCCATTTTTCGATGACCCGGTTTTTGTAAAAAAACTAGACAAGTTCCTCACCATGGTCGCGACGCGATATGACGGAAATCCAAACGTTGAATTCATCGACGTCGGCACGTTTGGGCTCTGGGGAGAAGGCCACACCCACGCAAGCAGCAAGCAGGACAGAATCGATATCCAGAAGCTTCACATCGACCTGCACCTCAAGCACTTCAAAAAAACGCAGTTGTGCATCAGCGATGATTTCGCGGGCCATGACAAACCCGGACGTCGGTTTCCGATTACCGACTACGCTTTGTCCAAAGGCGTAAGTCTCCGAGATGACAGTATCCTGGTCCAACCGCCGCCGCGGTCATGGTATCACGCCGAGATGGCTCAGGAATTCTGGCCCAAAATGCCCGTCATCCTCGAACATCAGCATTACGGAGCTTCCGTCAAGCGAAACGCATGGGACGGCAAGCTCCTGCTGAAGTCAATCGAAGATTACCACGCCAGCTTCATGTCGATACACTGGTGGCCAAGAGTACTGCTCAGAGAAAACCGCCAGATCATCGACGAGATTAACCTGCGCATGGGATATCGGCTACAACCAGTGGAAGTGACCTGGCCCAGGACCGTGGAGATAGGCAAAACGTTCGCAGTCCGGTGGACTTGGTGCAACAAGGGCGTTGCTCCATGCTACCCGGGTGGCTTTCCTTGCCTGACTCTGAAAAATGATAAAGACGGCATTGTGTCGGTCCTGAGCGACGACACGCTGAACTTGCGTAACCTGAAGGTGGGTCCCGCAACGACCCCTCCAGCAATGAAACATCAAAGTGAGTTTGTGGTCGGACTTGTCGCGCCGACCACCAAACCGGGCGAATACGGCGTGTTCATCTCGGTGGGCGATCGTGACGGCACGCCGCGAATTGCCCTTCCGCTGAAGGGAAATGACGGACGACGACGGTATCGGCTGGGCAGCATAATCATAAATGACGGTAAAGCGAGCAGTCATTGAATCCGCTCGGTTCAAGGCAATTTGCTATGTTTAATGAGTTATCCATAAGGCGATAGCATGATCGCGACGTACGGTTTCTATTTCGAGCAGCCATGGTGGCTGGCATGCGGGCTGATCGCCCTGCCGGTTGCATATCTGGCATGGAAGTGCTTGCGCGCCGTTGGGACCGTTCGCCGCGTTACTGCCATCGCGCTTCGCATCGCGGTGGTGCTTGTCCTGGCCGCAACGCTCGCCAAACCGTCCATCACGGAAACGCACGACAAACTCGCCCTCCTGGCCGTGGTGGACCGAAGCCAATCCGTCCCCGAGGCCCTGCAGCAGGCTGCCCACAAGTACCTCACCACCGCGCTGACCCACAAACCCCCGGGCGACATGCTGGCTGTAATCGATATCGCCGAACAGGCCGACATCACACGACTGCCAAGCACCTCCAGCGATATTCCCGTCCGTACGCTTACGCTGGTTGGCAACCAAAGCCGCCTCGCCGCCGGGGTGCAGATGGCCCTGGCAGTGGCTCCGCCCGGAACCGCCGTCAGAATCGTACTCATAAGCGATGGCAACGAGACGGCGGGCGACCTCAAGGCTGTCGCCCGCGTCGCAGCCGCCAACAAGATCCCCATCGACGTGCTCGCCCTGCGTTACAAATACGAGCGTGAGGTGGTCTTCCGCCGCCTCGTCGTGCCTGGCAGAGCGCGAAGCGGGCAGACCGTGCCCGTGCGGTTCGTGCTCACAAGCACCGCTCAAAGTGCCGGTAAGCTGCTCCTGACGCTGAATAACAAGCCGGTAGACCTGGACCCCAGCAGCGACGCCGTGGCCGTACCTGTGACGCTGAAACCCGGCACGAATGTCCATACGATCTCCCTGCCCGTAGGCACGCGAGGCGTTCACCAGTTCGACGCCAGTTTCATCCCCGACGGGCCTGCCGACGACAAGCTCGCCCAGAATAACCGGGCAAGCGGCGTTACCTTCGTAGCCGGGCCGGGACACATATTGGTGGTCTCGGCCGACCCGCGCGAGGCCCTGCCGCTAATGGGCGCGATGAAAGGCGCCAAGATCGACGCCCGTTCTATCGCCCCGGGCGAATTCCCGTCGCGACTTCCGGGCTTGCTGGATGTCGACGCTATCGTGCTGGTCAACACTCCCAACCACCTGCTCAGCGAAGCCCAGCAGGAAATGATCTGCCGCTACGTGACGAATCTCGGCGGCGGACTTGTGACCATCGGCGGACCGGACTCCTACGGCGCCGGCGGCTGGCTGGGCTCGCCCGTGGCAAAGATCATCCCCGTGGACATGGACCCGCCGCAGAAAAAGCAAATGCCCAAGGGCGCGCTGGTCCTGATCATGCACGCATGCGAGATGCCCCAGGGCAACTTCTGGGGCAAGAAGGTCGCCATCGAGGCCGTCAAAAGCCTCAGCCGCCACGACCTCGTCGGCGTCTTGGATTATAGCTGGAACCAGACCAACTCAGGTGGGCACTGGGTATACCCGCTGGGCCCCGCCGGAAACAAGACCGCCTGCGTGGCTGCAATCCAGCAGATGGTCATGGGCGACATGCCGGACTTCGGCGTGCCCATCGAAGCCGCCTACCAGGCACTCAAGGACGCTCGGGCAGGCCAGAAGCACGTCATCATTATCTCCGACGGCGATCCGCAAATGCCCACCACGACGCAACTCCGCAATCTCGTCAAGGAACGCATAACCGTTACCGGCGTGGCTGTCAACCCCCACTCACCGGCAGACGTCAAGAGCCTCCACCTTATCGCCACTGCCACCGGCGGGCGATTCTACCCCGTCAAAAAACCATCCGAGCTTCCGAAAATCTTCGTCAAGGAAGCACAGGTCGTAAAGAGATCGCTGATTATCGAAGAGTCGTTCCAACCGCAAATCACTGCGGGGCTCAGCGATATCCTCCGAGGCGTTTCCGGAGTGCCCACACTGGACGGGCGAGTGCTCACCGGCCGAAAGGGAGGACTCAGCGAGGTACTCCTGTCCGGCCCGGAGCGGGAACCCATCATGGCGACCGAACAGGCGGGGCTCGGGCGAGTGGTGGCGTTCACCAGCAGCGCCGACAGCCGCTGGGCAGGCAAGTGGCTCGCCTGGGGAGGCTTCGAACGATTCTGGGAACAGACCGTCCGATGGGCAGCAAAGAGCCCCCAGTCCACCGACTGCGAAACATTCGCCGACGTTCAGGGCAGGGATGTTACGCTTACCGTCGAGGCCATCCAGCCAGGCGGCAAGTTCGTCCAGTTCGCAAAAATCGTCGGGCAGGTGATCGCCCCGGATATGACCACCAAACCGCTCGAACTGCGCCAGATCGGCCCGGGCCAGTACCGCGCCAACTTCCAGGCCGATCAGGGCGGCAGCTTCCTGGTTAACCTCCGCTACCGCCGGACCGGCGATGGCGAAAAAGATCAACTCGTCCAATCCGTTATCACCGTGCCGTTCGCGCCGGAGTTCGAGGACCTTACGGACAACTCAGCGTTGATGGCGCAAATCGCCGAGACTACCGGCGGGAGGATACTGAATGTCGATCCGGAAAAAGCCGAACTCTTCAGCCGAGCCGGACTAACCAAACCACGCTCCGCGATGGAACTGACTATCCCGCTGCTGCTGGTGTGGGTGGTGCTGTTCCTGCTGGATGTCGCCATCAGGCGAATCGCGATCGACTTCGCGGCAATCGCGCGAAGATTGGGAATCCATGTCGCCGAGCTGGCCGGGGCATCGGCCGTCGCTGCTGCGGCAATTACGCTGGGCATACTTCTGTGCGTGGGCTTTCTGCCGATCGGACTCGGCCTGTGGCTGCACATTATCATTGTCGCGATATTGCTGCTCGGCGCTGCCGCCTGGCTGCTTCGCGGGATAATCTTCTCCCTCGCCATGCCGGCTGTGCAAGATGCGACGCTCTCTGCCCTGAAGGCTCGTCGCCATAAGGTTCAGAAGCAGTTGAAGACCCAGGGTCGCCAGCAGCAGGCGGGCAAGCGCTTTGTGGCGGGCAAGGACGCCGCTACCAAACTGCCCCAGCCGGACGTAAACAAGGCCCCGCCGACACGCCAACCCCCACCCGTGCCCGATACGAAAAAGCCCGAACCCCCCGCCGCTGCCGAGACACACGTAAGCCGCCTGCTCGACGCAAAACGTCGCGCAAAACGCGGAGGCAAGGATACCAAGGGATGATCGACGATATATTTGACCGCCCAGCGAGTTTGAAACTTGCCGGCCCGACAAACGACTAAAAAATAACCAGCAAGGCCGAGGAGGCGCGATTCGGCGCCGCCGCGGCCTGGGAGATGGAGAGAAGATGGCCGAAGAACAAACCAACGTGGAGCAACTTTGCCGCGACTTCCGAACGATGTTCCAGTCGCTGCGGGACGAGATAGGCAAGGTTATCGTGGGCCACGCCGGAATCGTCGATGATACGCTGATTGCCATGTTCGCCGGCGGACATGTCCTGCTCGAAGGCGTGCCCGGGCTGGGCAAGACGCTGCTGGTTCGCACCCTCGCCGACGCCCTGTCGCTCGAGTTCCGGCGGATCCAGTTCACGCCCGACCTCATGCCCGCCGACATCATCGGTACGAATATCGTCATGGAGGACCAGTCCACAGGCAGGCGCATGTTCGAGTTCCAACGCGGACCGATCTTCGCCCAGATCATCCTCGCCGACGAGATCAACCGCGCCACGCCCAAGACCCAGTCAGCCATGCTCGAGGCCATGCAGGAGCACTCCGTCACCAGCGCCGGAACCGTGCATCGCCTGCCCGAGCCTTTCCTGGTGCTGGCAACGCAGAACCCCATCGAGCAGGAAGGCACGTACCCCCTGCCCGAGGCCCAGCTCGACCGGTTCTTCTACAAGCTCACCGTGCCATACAGCAACCGCGAGGAACTCGGCGCGATCCTCGACCGCACCACGGCTGGGACAAACCCAACCGCAAGCCCCATCGTCTCTGCCGAGCAGATACTCGATGCCCGAAAACTCGTCCAACGGGTCGCCATCGCCCCGCATGTGCAGGACTACGCGATTCGCCTTATCCTGGCGACGCATCCCGGCGGGGAATTCGCCGGCGAATCGGTCGGGCGATACCTGCGATTCGGCGCCAGCCCCCGCGGCGTCCAGGCCGTCGTGCTCGGCGCCAAGGTCCGGGCAATGCTGGACGAGCGGTATCACGTGAGCTTCGCCGACATCGCCACCAGCTACCTGCCCGCCATGAGGCATCGAGTCCTGCTGAACTTCGAGGGCCAGGCCGAGGGCATTCAAAATGATGACATCCTCCAGGAACTGCTCGACCATGCGCCCACGGCCCTGAGCAAGGAACTCAAAGCCTGATGACGCAGACGCCCACGACATCCTCGCCGCGACGACTGACGGATTTGCTGGACAGCAAGTTCATGGCCAGGCTCGATGCGCTGGACATCGTCAGCCGCAAGATGCTCCAGGGCAAGCTCCAGGGCGAGAAACGCAGCAAGCGACGTGGCGCCGGCGTCGAGTTCGCCGACCACCGCCCGTATGTCGTCGGCGATGATCTGCGGTTCGTGGATTGGAATATCTACGGACGGCTGGAACAGTTGTTCCTCAAGATATTCCTCATCGAGCAGGACCTCAGCGTGCAGGTGGTGCTGGACGTCAGCGCCTCGTCCGCGACCGGCGAGCCGTCCAAGGCCCTGGCGATCAAACGCCTCGGCGCGGCCCTGGCGTATGTGGCGATGGTCAACAACAGTCGCGTCAGCCTCAGCCTCTTCGCCGACGGAGTAGTGGGACAACTGCCCAATATGCGTGGACGGAACTACATCGGCCGAATGGCGGATTTCCTCCTGTCGGCCGAGTGCGAGGGTCCGAGTAACTTCGCCAAGGCTGCCCGGGAACTTACGACCGGTCGGTCAGGCACGGGCGTGGTCATTGTCGTCTCGGACTTCTTCTTCAAGGAAGGCTACGAAGAGGCCCTTCGCCGCCTGATAAGCCGCCACTACGACCTTTACTGCATCCAGATGCTCAGTCCGCAGGAGGTCTCGCCGACACTGACCGGTGACCTGAAGCTGATCGACGTCGAGGATTTCGACAACGCGGAAATCACCATGTCAGCGGCGCTGCTGGATTACTACAAGAAGAACCTGGCCGGCTATTGCGGCGAACTTCAGGCGTTCTGCAGCAAGCGAGGGGCCACCTATGCCCTGACGGACTCGGGCAAACCCATCGAGCCGTTCATACTGAACTACCTCCGGCGGC
>CAZMBZ010000020.1:14287-31862 GCA_964564285.1 uncultured Planctomycetaceae bacterium
ATGGAATGGTTGACACCACTTGTTGGAGCGATTGCAGCCGGGGCGGCGGTGCCTGCGCTGGTGCTGCTGTACTTCCTTAAGCTCAAGCGTCAGGAAGTGCCCGTCAGTTCGACACTGCTGTGGAAACGGGCGGTGCAGGACCTCCAGGTAAACGCGCCGTTCCAGCGGCTCAGGCGGAACATACTCCTGCTGCTTCAACTGCTTGCCCTGGCAGCGGTGCTTTTCGCCCTGGCCCAACCGGTGCTTAGCCTGCGCGCCGGACCGGGCAAGAGGCTCGTGCTGTTGATCGACCGTTCGGCCAGCATGGGCGCGACCGACACCAAAAACGGCAAGACTCGCCTCACCGAGGCCAGGAAGCAGGCCCGCCTGCTTATCGGGTCGATGCGAGGCCCGGGCCTGCTTGGTCTGGGCGCAAAGGGCGACGAGGCCATGGTGATCGCCTTCGACGCACACGCAAAGGTCATGTGCAACTTCACGTCCAACAAGGCCCAACTCGCAGCCGCCGTCGATGCGATAAAGCCCACCGACAGCACGAGCGCCCTGGCCGAGGCGGTCACCGTCGCTAGGGCATTCGCGCAGACTTCCGGCCAGGCCGAGAACAACCGCTCCGCCACCGAGGCCGCCCAGTTGGAACTCTTCAGCGATGGGCGAATCGGCGACCTCGGCGGATTGACGCTTGGGCCGGGCGAGCTTCGGTTTCACTGCATCGGCGACTCGCGCGACAACGTAGCCATCGTGGCCATGCAGGCGCGGCGATCGTACGACAAGGCCGAGGAAGTACACGTCTTCGCGACAATGGCCAATTACGGCTACAAGCCCGCCGATTGCGACGTGCAGCTTTCCATCAGCGGCGTCGTGCGGTCAGTGCGAAAGGTGACTATCCCGCAGACAACGCCCGCGGAGGGCGATAAGCCCGAAGCCGTCGGAAAGACATCGCTGTCGTTCGTGCTAGGCCACGCCGGCGCCGGCGTGGTGGAGGTCCGCCAACTGCGCAAGGACACCCTCGCGTGCGACGACGCGGCATGGACGATCCTGCCAGCCCCGCGGAAGCTCAGTGCCCTGCTCGTGACAAATGGCAACTCGCCGCTGGAGATCGCCCTGGAGGCATGCTCGCTGGCCCGGCTGGACGTCACCACGCCAGCGGGCTTCGACGCCGTCGTAGCCGACAACGCGCCCGCCCCGCCCTACGACGTGATAATACTCGACCGCCATGCCCCAGCCAAGTTGCCCCGGGCCAGGTACATGATCTTCGGCTCGCCACCGCCGGACATAGAAGTCACCAATGCCGGGCTGCTCAAAAATCAGTTCATCGTGGATTGGCGAGGGCGACACCCGGTGCTTCAGTTCGTGAACCTCAGCGAGTTGTACGTCGCCGAAGCGGTCAACCTGAAGCTGCCACGCGACGCAGCCGTGCTGGCCGAATTCGGCGCCAGCCCCGCGATGGCCCTTGTGAGGCGACGCGGAAGCATAATGTTGCTGATCGGTTTCGACGCTCTTCAGACAAAGTGGCCTCTCGAACCGGGCTTCGTGATGTTCTGCTACAACTCGGTGAACTTCCTCGGTCTCGAGACCGGGCGGGACAAGCCCGCGGACATGAAGGTAGGCCAGGCAATTGCCGTCCGCGCCGACGGCCAACCTCTGGCCACACTCACCCGCCCCGACGGCAGCATCGAACGCCTGACCGTCGACCCATCTGGCACGTTCCGTTTTCCGGCCACCGATCGGGTGGGCGTGTATCGCGTCGAAACTCCCGCCAGGCCAGTAAGGCACTGTGCGGTCAACCTGCTGGACGAGTCCGAGAGCAACATCGCCCCGTCCAAGCGTATAGTGCTTGCCACCGGCGACGTAAAAGCCATGACGACCGAGCAGCGACGGACCAACCAGGACGTCTGGCCCTATCTGGTGCTGGCGGCGCTGGCGCTGGTCTGCGTGGAGTGGATAGTGTATAACTCGAAGGCCCGCTTGTAACGAACCAGGCCGCACGGGGAAGCGGAGAAATTCCATGGGAAAACGAATCGCGTATCTGGGTTTGATCGGCATGCTTTGTCTGTCCGCGCTTGCGCCGCCGGCGGCAGCCCAAAATGCCAAGCCCAAGAAGAAAAAACCGCAGAAGATCAACGTCGATTTCAACATCGGCTGGAACGGCTGCTATCGGCCCAGGCAGTGGACGCCCGTAACTGTAGGCGTCACCACACCGTTCAAGCAGCCGCTGGACTGCATGGTTCGGTTCTCCTGTCCACAGGATGAACTTAACACGCTGGACATCTCGCGGCGCGAGGTGTTCATGCCGAACCTGCCGCGCAACATCCACCTGGTGACGCGGATGAATTTCGCAGTCAGTTCCGTCTCGTTGAAGCTCCTGGGCACTGACACGAGCTTCTACTGGGCTAAAGACTATGAACTGTGGAATCAGCAAACGGGCCAGCGGGCGCTGACGGTGGTGGAGGATCATGAGATATTGATCGGCCTGTCCGGCAGCCAAGGCTTCTCGATCATGCAACTGCCCCAGGCCAGCATGTCGCGCAAGTCCGGCAAATCGGGCAGCGTTTACGCGGCGTACCGCTTCCAACGACTGCTGCCGTCGGACTGGACCGCCTATGCCAGCCTGGACCTGCTGGTGCTCTACGACGTCGAGTGGGTAGCCCTGACGACACATCAGCAGCGAGCCATTGCCGAATATGTCAACAACGGTGGGCGGATGCTGATGGTGCTGGGTGCCAAGCCCCTCCCGGCCGAGCACACTTTCGCCCGAATGCTGCCGCTGTCGCTGAAAACGCCGAAGGAAATTCAACTCTCCCGGCGCGACCTGTCCAGTTGGAACTGCGAGCAGCCCAAGACCAATAAGGTCGCCTGTTGGCAGGCAAACATGGTCCCCGGCGCCCACGGCTGGGCGGTCAGGAACGATCGTAACGGCAACTCGATATACGTTTCGGGGCCGGTCGGGTTTGGCAAGGTTGGCGTGCTGTTGTTCGACCCAGCCACCATAGGATGCAGACAGGGCAAACAACTCGCGGACTTCTGGCTGGGCTGTATGAAACCTCTGATGGGCAAGCGGTCCATCTCCCTCAGCAACAACAGCGACAGTTCAGACAATGACTACTCGTACCAATTGGGAACCGAGAGCGCGGCGGGCAACGCGGTGCTGGAATACCTGTATTCCGTGGAGGAGCTTCGGCCTATCCATATCGGATGGGTGGTGCTGGTCCTCACGGCCCTGGCGGTTCTTATCGGTCCGGTCGATTACCTTGTTCTCAAAGCGTTTGGCCGGCTTCCGTGGACGTGGATAACCTCGACCGCCTGCATAGCGGTGTTTTCCGTCGGCGCCTACTACGGTGTGGAATACCTTCGCGGCGGGGTTCTCCAGGCTCGCGTGGTCAGCGTGGTGGACTCTGTGGACGGCATGGACGGGGCCTGGGCGACGCGGTATATGGGCATATTCGCTCCTCACAGCGACGACTACCGGTTTTCGGGACAGGGCCCTCAGAAGCGCAAACAGTGGTGGTCCGGCATGGCACCAACCCAGAACGATGAGCTCTACTATTACCGGCAATTGGAGCAGAGGACCTCGCGAAACATCTACTGCGAGCAGCACATTGACGGCGGGAACTGGCCCATTTCCGTGCCGATCAACATATGGTCCATGCAGTGCCTTTCCAGCGAATCGCGCATGGCCAAGGGCTTGCTTTCCGCCAAGGCAAAACTCGGCGATGGCGGACAGTGGACGGTAACCGTGCAAAACAACGGCGAGAAACCGATATCACGCGCTTATCTGCGAGTGGGTAGAGGCCAGGCCGTCGAACTCGGCAAAGTTCCGCCCGGCGAGAGCCGCGAGGTCACCGGCAGGCCCGAGAAATGTCGATCATGGCAGGACCAAATCGGCCAAATCGAAAAGCAACTCGAACGCCGCTCTCGCCACTATGGGTCCAGCAACGACGAGGGCGGTTCCGTCGGCAGGGCCGAGGCCTCCAATGCCGCCGAGTTCGCCCAGGGCGTTCAGCAGCGAACATACGCGATGATGTCATACATCGAGCATGGCGCAGTCGTGCTCTGCGCCGAATACGACAACGCACCCGTACCGTACCAGATAGCGGACAAGGACTGCCGGTTCCAGCACACGTTGCTGGCCAGGCTCGTTGTTTTCCCTGAAGGGAGGAAGTAGCGACATGGCAATGATCGAGACGCTGGGTCTGACAAAATATTACGGCCCGCTGGCTGCACTTTCGGACCTGACCCTCCAGATAAACGAGGGCGATATCTTCGGGTTCATCGGCCCCAACGGCGCGGGCAAAACCACGACCATGCGAATCCTGGCGACACTGCTCGAGCCGACCCGAGGCCAGGCGTTCATAAACGGCTTGGACGTCACCAAAAACGGGCTGAAGGTTCGACGGATGGTCGGCTACATGCCGGACTTCATGGGCGTCTACGATGACCTGAAGGTCTACGAGTACCTCGAGTTCTTCGCCGCGGCCTTTGGACTCGTTCGATCCAAGCGCAAGGCGGTTATCGGCGACGTGCTCGAACTAACGGACCTGACGGTCAAGCGTTCCTCGCCGGTGGATGGGCTTTCCCGCGGAATGCAGCAGCGGCTTCAATTGGCCCGCGTGCTGATCCACGACCCCAAGGTGCTGATCCTCGACGAGCCCGCCAGCGGCCTGGACCCGCGCGCCCGGATCGAGATTCGCGAGTTGCTCTGCGAACTCAAGCGAATGGGCAAGACCATCATGATCTCCAGCCACATCCTCTCGGAACTCGAAGAGATGTGCGACCACGTGGGCATCATCGAAAGCGGCAAGCTCATCTTCAGCGGGACGATGGCGGAGATATCCGCGCGGATGGGACTGACGCTCAAGTTCCGCGTTCGCGTTGTCGGCGACATCGCGGCGGCTGGCAACGTGCTGCGATCGCTGCCCGAGATCGCCGACGTGCAGGAAACGTCCGACGGCCTGGACGTGGCGTTCGTCGAAGGCGTGCCCGGCGACGGGCTGATCGCACGAACGCTGGTCAAGGCTGGCATCGACGTGATTGCGATCATACCCAAGCAGCTGAAACTCGATGATGCGTTCCTCCAACTGACCCAGGGCATCGTTCACTGAGGCGGTAGCGGGGAGGCGGCAGTCTGCGGAAGCAACGGAACTTCTAGGCAGGATTCATGGCAAACTCAATAACGACCACATTGGGACGAACATTGAGCCGCTTTGCGGAGTTGCTGGGTGCGCTGGCTGGACCCATCCTGACAAAGGAACTGCGAATATCGAGCCGGCGGCGGAGAAACTTCGTCCTGCGCAGCGTGTACCTCGCCGTGCTGACCGCCTTTGTCGTTCTCGTCTGGCTAGGCACGGTAAAATGGGAATCCTCCGGAACACACGCCTACCGCGTCAGCCGAATGTTCGAGGCTGGGCGAACCATCATCGTCTACATAGCCTGGTTCCAGTTCATAGTCCTCCAAATCGTCACCGTCATCATGCTCAGCACTGCCATCAGCGAGGAAATATACGCCAAGACCCTCGGCGTGCTGATGACAACGCCCATCCGCAGTTTCCAGATAGTTGTCGGCAAGCTCTTCAGCAAGATAGTCCAACTCCTTCTCCTGCTGGCTGCGAGCCTGCCCATGCTGGCAGTGCTGCGAGTGCTCGGCGGCGTGCCGTGGAGTTTCGTGGTCGCTTCGCTCTGCATCACACTTACCACCGCCCTGCTCGTCGCGGCGGTTACGATGTTCTTCTCCATCATCTTCCGCTGGGCGTTCGTAAGCATACTCATGTCCGTCGGCGCACTGGCAGTCTTCTACGCAGGCATTCCCCTGATCGTCGTGCTGTTCATGGCCGCGACCGACTTGGACAATCAGGCGCAGGCAATGCCCATGCTGACACTGCTTGCGCACTACAATCCAGTCGTGACACTGTCAGCCTTGACGGCGGAGGTGTTCATGCCCGGCACGATCTCGGGCGGAGGGCCACGGAGCGGGATGTTCTTCTTCAACTGGTGGATCAACTGCGCGATTTCGCTGGGCCTCTCGGCCCTGATACTCACGGCATGCGTGGCGATGGTCCGCAAAGTCGGCCTGCGACTCGTGGCCGGGGCCACAGGCGCCGGACCCAGCAACGCCAACGCCATAGCTGCCTCCGCCTCCGCCTCTGCCGTGCCCCAAGTACTGGCGCCTGTCGCCACATCGGACGACACCGCCATCGCGGATGCGCCGCCCGTGCTGGAGGTGCTGCAACCAGTTGCCGCCGCCCCGCCCAGAGCCCTGCCGACCGCCAGGCCAGCCAAGATCCGCGAGATCAAGGGCTCGCCCGTCATATGGCGCGAACTGCGGTCCAAGTGGCTCAAGCGCGGCGTGCTGTACTGGGTTCTCGTGGGCGTAGGCGCCTGGCTGCTGCTGCTTATCTACGGGCTGATCGCCCTGGCCGAGCACGACGCCTTCCACGACAACGATGTACATACCGCCTTCATAATCGTCTATACCATCATCGCCTCGCTGGTTACTTGTGTTCTGGCCGCGACAAACATCACAAACGAGAAGGAATCCCGGTCGTGGGAACTGCTGCTATGTACGCCAATGGGAGACTGGCACATACTGCTGGCCAAGTTCATCGGGACCGTCCGCAGGTGCCTGCCGATCTGGCTAATCCCGATCGGGCATATCCTGTTGTTTAGCCTTTTTGGCTGCTGCTCCTTCGGACTGCTGCCTCTTTACGTGCTGGTCGTGGTGAGCATCTTGACCATCCTGGCCGGGGGCGGACTGTACTTCGGCGCACGCTTCCGCCGCACGACGACGGCGGTCATACTAAATCTCTCGCTGGGACTGGGGCTGTGGCTTGTCCTCCCGGGTGCCCTGGCTCTTGCCACCGAGGCCATCCCGCACTCTTCTGACTTCCGCAGCGAATTCAGAGACGCCACCGAGTACATCGTGGACTCCAACCCCTTCTTCCAGGCAGTCATGTTCAGCGAACGTCTATCCGGCAGGCGATACGCCGGGAGGTACAAGGACGGCATGTTATTTCGCTGGGCAAGCTCCCGTAGCAGAAGCGGTTACGTAGACGCAGCCGCGTACACGATGATGTTCGTCTCCATGTACATTGCCCTGGCGGCCTTCATGGCCTGGCGGGCCAAATGCCAGTTCCGTAAGCGATGGGTGTAGCGGCGACTCGTGGCGACAGGCGGCAAGAGGGCCGTCATATTGGTTCGCGAAGTGTTCTCAGGAAGAGCATCTCGGCCTTTGAATGCGGGCGTCCCCGGCGTCGTATGATGGATATCTTGCGCTGCCACCGGTTCGGCTCGTTGAGGGGGATGAAGCACAACTGACCGAGCGATTCCTCGCGCTCGCCTATGCCCTTGGGAACGATGCTCAGCCCAGCGCCGATCTCGACGGCTCGCTTGAGCGTGTCGTTGTTGTCGAATTCCATGCACACATCGACCGACACCCGGCAGGCGCGCAGCATGCGGTCGATGAACCGCCGCGTCGGCACGCTAGGCTCGAAGGCCACGAATCGTTCGTCCCTGATCTCCGCCGCATCGAGGCTTGTCCGTCCGGCGAGGTGATGATCCGGCGCGCACACAACCATCAGTTCTTCCTCAGCGAAAGGAATGATCTCCAGCGACCTATGCTTTTCGGGCAGCGCGAGAATGCCCAGGTCCATATCGCCGCTAAGCACATCAGCGGTTATCTCATTCCACTTGGTGTACTGAACATCAAGCTTCACCTTTGGGTGAGTCCGGAGAAACTTCCGCACGTAAGCGTCCAGCATGTAAAAGCCGACGGAATAAATAGTGCCCACCCGAAGCACGGGCGAGGAAGACTGGATGATCGAATCGATCTCGTCGAGCATGCGATCGACGCGGTCCAGAACGTCCCTGGCGCCTTGATAGAACGCCTTGCCCGCGTCGGTCGGCTCGGCACCCTCGGCGCTGCGGATCAGAAGTCGCGTGCGGAAGTCACGCTCCAAGGCGGCCACCTGCTGCGACACGGCCGACTGGCTGACGCTGTTCATCTCGGCAGCGCGCGTGAAGCTCTTGGCCTCCACTACATCGCAGAAGGTTCGCATAATGCTCGTGCTGATGGACTCGACTTGTTTCTTCATGTCGGCAAGTCTCCGGGAATCGCTGGCTGGCCTAGCGATTCGGGAGCCAGGGCTTGCTGGTCGCTTACATAGCAGACCACGTGCTGCTTGAGCGGGTTGGCGTTAATCGCGAACTGCCGGCCCGGGGGGAGGTCGGCGGCATCGACCACGCGGATAACCTCGGCCCATTTGTCCCACCCAGGCAGGCCCGTGCTCAAGCTTGCGTCGATCTGTGGCATGTCTTCCTCGAGACCAAGTTAGCGTTCGACGCGCCATGAGGCGCGATTAGAAGCCCTGAAGTGGCCTATTAGAATCACTAATAAGCTGTCTTCTCGCCGATCGAGTATACTCCTTTCTCAGCCATTCGCAAATTCACAAAAGGCGGGTGTGTCGCGAATCGCAAACTTCGCTCGTTTTTGCGACGGGTTCTCAATGGGGGAACGTTCGGTTTTCTAAGGGAAAAAGGAAAAGACAATGAATGCTGCTAATGGACCAAAGACCTACGACGAGGCCTTTTCGGACTCGTACGTTGAGCAATTGATGGCCGGAGTAATGGCCAGGAATCCCGGCGAGACGGAGTTTCACCAGGCCGTGCGCGAAGTGGCCGAGTCGGTCGAGGTGGTCTACCGCAAGAACCCCGAGTACTCCAAGCTCCGCGTCTTAGAGCGAATGATCGAGCCCGAGCGGCAGATTATTTTCCGCATTCCCTGGATGGACGACAAGGGGCAGGTGCAGATCAATCGCGGTTTCCGCGTCGAGTTCAACTCCGCCCTCGGCCCGTATAAGGGCGGTCTGCGGTTCCACCCGTCGGTGTACCTGGGCATCATCAAGTTCCTGGGCTTCGAACAGGTCTTCAAGAACGCCCTGACGACCACCCCACTCGGCGGCGGCAAGGGCGGCAGCGACTTCGACCCCAAGGGCAAGAGCGACCTGGAAGTCATGCGATTCTGCCAGTCGTTCATGAGCGAGCTTTTCCGCCACATCGGCGCCGACACGGACGTGCCCGCCGGCGACATCGGCGTGGGCGCCAGGGAAATTGGCTACCTGTTCGGCCAGTACAAGAAGCTCACCAACGTCTTCACCGGCGTGCTGACCGGCAAGGGTCTGGAATGGGGCGGTTCCCTCGTCCGCACCGAGGCCACCGGCTACGGTCTCGTGTATCTCGTCAGCCGCATGCTCAAGGACCGCCAGACCGACTGGCAGGACAAAAAGGTCGTCATCAGCGGCTCGGGCAATGTTGCGATCTATGCCACGCAGAAGGTCCAGCAGCTTGGCGGCAAAGTCATCGCCCTGTCCGACAGCAATGGCTACATCGTCGACGAGGCCGGCATCGATTTGGACACTGTCCGGCGGATCAAGGAGATCGAGCGCGGGCGGATCAAGGAATATGTCGCCGAACATCCCAAGGCTCAGTTCACCGAAGGCTGCCGGGGAATCTGGTCCGTGCCATGCGATGTCGCCCTGCCGTCGGCGACCCAGAACGAGCTCGACGCCGACGGAGCCCAGATGCTCGTTAAGAACGGCTGCATCGCCGTCGGCGAAGGCGCCAACATGCCCTCGACTCCCAAGGCCGTGGCCGTCTTCCACGACGCTGGCGTAGCCTTCGCCCCAGCCAAGGCCGCCAATGCCGGCGGCGTCGCTACCAGCGCCTTGGAGATGTGCCAGAACTCGATGCGTCTGAACTGGACGTTCAAAGAAGTCGACCACCGGCTCAAGACCATCATGGACGCCGTTTACGACCAATGCACCGGTGCGGCGGAAGCCTACGGCATGAAGGGCAACCTGGTCGCCGGCGCCAATATCGCCGGCTTCCTGAAGGTCGCCAAGGCAATGATGGCACAGGGAATCGTGTAACGTCGCCCGTCGCAGCTTAAGCAGTACATAACGTTTGTGAGGAACACCGGCCCCTTGGCGCGCGTCGCGAGACTGGGGGCCGGCTCTTTGCGCGGGAAACACACATTTTCCGGGATTTTCCTGCGCAAGGTCCCTTCCCGCCAATACAGTCATATGATATGGGAATGGGCCTGGAGCTATTACAAGAAGGAGAACTCGCATGAGAGAGTTGATTCTTGCCTTTCTCGTCGGCGCTGCCGGTCTGAGCGGCGGGTGTGCGTCTATGGGTGCCAGATACAGTCCTGAGATGGCGATGGGTCGCAACCGGGCTGAACTTGCGACCGACCTCCCGGTCGATGCATTCGGGGGCGAGTCTCCAAATGGTTCGCTATCGGAGGCCCAAGCCCCGACGCCCCTGCTGACTGTCATGGCGCCGCGAAAGGTCATATACACCGGGCGGTTCAACGTCGCGGTCGGGAACGTCGGTTCCTCCGTCCGGGCGACCCGAGCCATGGCTGAGAAAATGGGCGGTTATATGTTGCGTATGAAGGTGAACGCCATCGCCATTCGAGTCCCGGCCGCGAAGTTCGATTCCGCCGTCGCCGAACTCGCCACATTGGGAACTGTGATCGACAAGGACATAACCGTCGTGGACGTAACGGACAAACACTTCGACCTCGATATGCGCCTCAGGAACGCAAAGGCCCTGCAGAAGAAACTCATCGCGCTGCTCGATAAATCGCAGGTGGTCCGAGACACGCTGGAGATCGAGAAGGAACTCCAGCGAGCCTCCATGGAGATCGAACGGCTCGAGGGGCAGATCAATAAGCTGTCGCACGAGATCGCCTACTCGACGCTTTCAGTCACCTTTACCCTCACCCACAACGCCCCGGCCGAAACGCGAGTAAAGCTGCCCTTCCGTTGGCTTGAAAGCCTTGGGCTCGACGAACTCCTCGCGTTTTGAGCGCACGAAAGGAAACAACAATGAGACACTCATTGACAGTTATAGCCATCGTTCTGGCCGGCGCTGCCCTGGGCGGCTGCGAGCCGACAATGCACTTCCCGACGGACTTCGTCGAGGTGGACAAGTACGATCTCGGGCCCTACGACCAGCGCGCCGTCTCGGCCGACGGAGTCGTAATGGCCCTTCGTTCGGAAACCAATCCCAAGAACGCGTCACTCGACTTCTGGGTTACGGCCATCCGTAACGAACTGATCGACCGGCGAGGATACGCCCTTGCCAAGGAGAAGCCCATCGAGGGTGCCGACGGCAGGAAAGGCAACCTGATGACATTCACCGCAGAGAGGTCCGGGGTGGACTTCACTTACATGGTGGCGGTGTATGTAACGGTGAAGACAGTTCTTATAGCAGAAACGGGCGGCAAACACAAGACTGTTGCTCCCAGGATGCCAGCTTTTCGCAAGGCGTTCTCCAGCATCCGGGCAGGCGGAGTCTGACCGACGGCTTTTTGCACTCTTGCATATGATACACCTTGCCGCGTATTGTGGACTCTTCCCCGGTGACGGGCCGGACCAAGATGTGCATAACAGCAAGAAAGCCATGACGGATGTTTGAAATTCTGAGCAACGACGAGATCGCCCCGCTGGTCCACCAGCTGGTGGTTCGGGCGCCGCGAATCGCCGCCGCTCGCCAGGCGGGACAGTTTGTCATCGTCCGCCATGAGGAAGGCGACGAGCGAATCCCGCTGACCATCGCCGACGCCGACGCCGAGGCGGGCACCATTACCCTTATAATCCAAGCTGTCGGACAAGGCACGAAGGACATCGTCGCCACGCCCGTTGGCGGCGGCATCCTCGATATTGCAGGCCCGTTGGGCATGCCGGCGAAAATCGAAAAGTTCGGGCGAGTCGTCTGCGTTGGCGGCGGGGTAGGCACAGCCGTGCTGTACCCACTGGCAAAGGCCTTGGCGGACGCGGGCAACGAGGTCGTCACCATAATCGGCGGCAGAAGCGCCCCGCACATCATTCTCCGCGACGACATCTCGGCCTTCTGCAAGCAGGTCCTTTGCACGACCGAGGACGGCTCGCTGGGTGTCAAGGGTTTCGTGACAGCGGTGCTCAAGGAGATGCTCGACGACGACGCCCGCCGACCCGCCGCGGTCTACGCCGTAGGCCCCGTGCCGATGATGGCGGCCGTCGCGAACATGACCCGCGAGTATTCCGTGCGGACGATCGTGAGCCTCAACCCCATCATGGTCGATGGCACGGGCATGTGTGGCGGCTGTCGCGTCACCGTTGGCGGTGAGGTGAAGTTCGCCTGCGTCGACGGGCCGGAGTTCGACGGGCATGCCGTGGACTTCGCCGAACTCGCAAGCCGGCAGCAGATGTACCAGCAGCATCAGTGCCGCCTGCACGATCAACTGAACTCCCCTGCCACGGAAGACGAAAAGTGAGCAACGAAGAGATGACCCCCAAGCAGCGAATAGCCATCGAACGGACGGCCATGCCAGAGCAGTCCTCCGATATCCGCAGTTCGAACTTCTCGGAAGTGAATCTCGGCCTGGCTGAATCCGCCGCAATAAAAGAAGCCCAGCGATGTCTTCAGTGCAAGCACGCCCCGTGCGTTGGCGGCTGCCCGGTGGCGGTGCGAATTCCGCAGTTTCTCGCCTGCCTCGCCGAGGGCGACATCGCTGGCGCCGCCGCGATTCTCCAGGCCGACAACGCCCTGCCCGCAACGACAGGACGAGTCTGCCCGCAGGAAACCCAGTGCGAAGCCAAATGCATTCGCGGCAAGAAAGGCGACGCGGTGGCCGTCGGGTGGCTTGAGCGTTTCGTCGCCGACTGGGCGGCTGCGAACAACGTCCAGACGCTATCGGCGCCAGCCGAGGGCAGCGGGCGTAAGGTCGCCATCGTGGGTTCCGGCCCAAGCGGTCTGACGGCCGCGGGCGAGCTTGCCCGCATGGGCCACGATGTCACTATCTTCGAGGCCCTGCACGCAACCGGCGGGGTGCTGCGCTACGGCATTCCAGAATTCCGTCTGCCCAAGAAGATCGTCGACCGCGAGGTGGACAACCTTCGCGCCATCGGCGTTAAGATCGAGTGCAATGTGATCGTCGGCAAGACACTGACTGTCCCGCAGATTATGGAGGAATTCGACGCCTGCTACATCGCCAACGGCGCGGGCCTGCCCATCTTCCTGAACGTCCCAGGCGAAAACCTCAAGGGCGTCTACTCGTCAAACGAGTATCTCACCCGCGTGAATCTCATGGCCGCGTACAAGGCCGACAGCCCCACGCCGATCGCCCGGGGCGAAGTGGCCGTGGTGTTCGGCGGCGGGAACACGGCGATGGACTCCGTCCGCACCACGCGCCGGCTGGGCTCGCGCCGGGCGGTGCTCGCCTATCGTCGAGGCCGGGAGGAAATGCCCGCAAGGCTCGAGGAAGTCCACCACGCCGAGCAGGAAGGCGTGGAGTTCATGTTCCTGGTGTCTCCGCTGGAGGTGCTCGGCGATGCCGATGGTTGGGTCCGCGGCGTGCGAATGCAGCGAATGGAACTCCGCGAGCCGGATGCCTCAGGCCGACGTCGCCCCGTGCCGATCGCCGGCAGCGAATTCGAGATCGATACAAACATCGTCATCGTCGCCATCGGCACGCGGGCCAACCCGCTGCTGACGGCAACCTGTCCCGAATTGAAACTCGACAAATGGGGCAATATCGTCGCCGATGAAAACCAGATGACCAGCATCCCGGGCGTCTTCGCCGGCGGGGACATCGTCCGCGGCGGCGCGACCGTCATCCTCGCCATGGGCGATGGCAAGAGAGCGGCCGTGTCCGTGGACGGGTACCTCGCGTCGCTGGATTAGTTGGACGGACTGACCGCCCCCGTGGACTGCTATCGCTGCATGCCTCCCCACCGAAGGTTCGGACCATCCGCGCCTAATGGGCTCGAAAGGGTCCATTCTTGGAACGCCATTGTCATTTTGTTGACGCGGCGTTACAATCCTGTCACTTACTTTGGTCGATAGACAGTAATGTAACTTAAGGCCGATCAGACAGGAGCAAAAACCCATGGCGTCAGGTTCAGTCTCAACCCATGGCCGAAAGCATGCCAAGGAGCTCGACGCGCTATTTCGCATCAGTCAGATCCTGGCGATGGGTGTCGGCGAACGTTCGATGCTGGCGGAAATTCTGGACATGCTCCACGAGGGACTGGGCATGCGATCCGGCACGATCATGCTGGTCTCGCCAGACCGGCAGGAGTTGCTTGTCGAGGTCGGGCACAACCTGTCACGCCGCCAGGCGAACACTGTTCGCTACCGTGTGGGCGAGGGCATCACCGGAAAGGTCGTTCTGACCGGCAAGCCGGCGATCGTGCCGAAGATCAGCGAGGAGCCCCAGTTCCTCAACCGCCTCCGCGGGCGGCGCAAGATCAGCAAGGGCGAGGTCAGTTTCATTTGCGTGCCCATCTCAGTCGGTAAGGAGGTCATCGGGGCCTTTTCCGTTGATCGCCTTTTTGACGAGTCGGCCCCGCTGGACGAGGACGTTCGACTGCTCACCATCGTCGCGAGCATGATCGCCAGCGATATCAATGCCCGCCGCCGTGCCGCGATCGAACGCGAGGCGTTGGAGAACGAGAACCTTCAACTTCGCAGCCAGCTCGAGGACACATACAGGCCGGAAAATATAATCGGCAACTCTGACGCGATGCGGCATGTGTACCGTTCGATCCAGCAGGTCGCCGGCAGCGACACAACCGTGCTGATCCGCGGCGAGAGCGGTACGGGCAAGGAACTGGTCGCCCACGCGATCCACTACTCCAGCCCGCGAGCCCGCAACGCGTTCGTGAAGGTCAACTGCGCCGCCCTGAGCGAGAACCTCCTCGAAAGCGAATTGTTCGGCCATGAGAAAGGCGCGTTCACCGGCGCGATCCAAGCCCGCGCCGGGCGGATCGAGCAGGCGGACGGCGGGACGCTTTTCCTCGACGAGATCGGGGATTTTTCGCTGGCGACGCAGGTCAAGTTGCTGCGTTTTCTCCAGGAGCGGGAGTTCGAGCGAGTCGGCAGCAACAAGGTTGTCAAGGCCAACGTCCGGGTGATCACAGCCACCAACCGCGACCTCGAACAGGGCGTTGAGAGTGGCGAGTTTCGCCAGGACCTTTACTATCGCGTAAACGTCTTTCCGGTCATGCTCCCGCGTCTGCGAGCGCGAAAACACGACATTCTTATGCTGGCAGATCACTTCGTCGTACGGTACGCAAAGAAGCTCGGCAAGGACGTGCGGCGAATAAGCACCCCGGCGATCAACATGATGGTTGCCTACCACTGGCCGGGCAATGTGCGGGAGTTGGAAAACTGCATCGAGCGAGCCGTGCTGCTGAGCAACGACGGCGTGATCCACGGCCATCACCTGCCGCCGACGCTGCAAACCTCCGACGCTTCGGACACCATTGGCGAGGGCACGCTCCAGGACCGCGTGGACCTTTTCGAGCGCGACGTCATCGTCGATGCCCTGAAACGCAACGGCGGCAACATATCCGCAGCCGCGAGGGACCTTGGCTCGACGCCACGGATCATTCGCTACAAGATCGACAGTCTGGTAATCAACTGGAGACGATACCGGCCAGCGGGCGGGGGAAGAAAATACGACTCATAGAACCCATTATTGAGTTCTAAGCCAGCGGTCGATTCCCTCGGCCATCTGCCGGCCCGCGTAGATTGCGCGGACCACCAGCGACGCGCCGGAGGACGTATCGCCGGCAGCGAAGACGCCCTCCCTGCTGGTGGCGCCGGCCTGGTCGGTCGTCACGTTGCCCCTCTCGTCAAGCGTCAGGCCAAGGGCATCGACGAGTCCGCGATGGACGGGGCGGCCTGTTCGAGTATATTCCAGTCCAGATGGCCGACGATTACGGCAAAAACCAAGCCGCTGCCCCTGCATATCCATTCTAGGGCATAAAAGTCTGCGGACAATGCGTCCTTCATAATACTCAGAATAAGAATGTGTTATGGCTTCGCAGGTGTTCGCACGGGCAGTAAGTTGACTTTCGGATTGCCGTTGCGCCTCGGCCAGCAGAGTTTGGACGCTCCGCGAAGGCAACTGACGGGGCAGACCGCCGCCTGTCGGCGAAAAATGCTGTTGTTACGCGCAAACCATTCTCGCAAAACCAACGTACAATACTTCAAGGACTTGATGAGTGTCTCCGCCTCCAAGATGCTTGAGAGTTTGGAGGTTAGAGAAGGTTTTGGCAGATAGTCGAGCAGGTGTGTTGTTTCGGGCAAAGTGGGCAGTTATTCCCGCATCGCCCGGACGTTTGTGGGAGATGAAAATGAATCGAGTGTGGAAATCAGTACCTCTTATGGTTGCGTTGGCGTTTGCGGGATTCGTTGTATGGTACGGGCCAACGCTGATGCGCCGGGCCGCATGTGCCGTTACCATCGGCGAGAGCCAGGGCGCAATGGAGTCTCTTGTCGAACTGAGCAAGCACGACTCGATGAGCCTGCTGTTTCGGACCGTCAACAAGGCTATCAAGCCCACCGTGGTGGTCGTTCATGTCAAGAAGAAGGTTCAGGCACAGACGCAGGACACGGAAGAGATGTTCCGCCGGTTCTTCGGCAACAATTCTCCGTTTGGCAAAGCGCCGCGATCCCAATCGCCCCGTCAGGCCCCCAAACGAGAGTACTTCTCCCGCGGGCTGGGCAGTGGCGTGATTGTGGACGCTAAGAAAGGCTACATCCTGACCAACTGCCATGTGGTCGATGGCGCCGACGAGGTCGAGGTGGTCACGTATGACAACCGGCACCTCCAGGCCGAGTGGGTGCGCACCGACCAGGCGACGGACCTGGCGGTAATCAAGGTCGAACCGGACCGGCTCCACAATGCGGAACTTGGCGACAGCGACAAGATGGAAGTCGGCGACTGGGTTATGGCGTTCGGCGCCCCCGAGGGCCTCAGCCAGACCGTCACGGCCGGGATAATCTCCGCCAAGGGACGGACCACCAGCCGGGGCGATGCGTACCAGAACTTCATCCAGACCGACGCGGCGATCAATCACGGCAACTCCGGCGGGCCGCTGGTGAACATGAGTGGCGAGGTAATCGGCATCAATGCGGCGATCATCTCGCGAACGGGCGTCAACGAGGGCATCGGCCTGACCGTGCCGTCGAACATGGTCCGCAAGATCATGAACCAGCTTATCGACAAGGGCAAGGTGACTCGCGGCTTTCTTGGGGTGATTATCCAGAACGTCGACGAAAACCTTGCCAAGAGCTTCAAACTTCCGGGGACCGAAGGCGCGCTGATAAGCCAAGTCGCCGACGACACGCCGGCTGCGAAGGCCAAGCTCCAGATCGGGGACTTCATCGTTGCCGTCAATGGCAAGCCCGTCAAGAACGTAAACGAACTCCGCAATGCCGTGGCACATCTCAACCCGGACAAGGTGTACCCGCTGAAAATATACCGCGACGGGAAACCAACGACGGTCAAGGTAATGCTCGGCGAAAAGCCGACCGATCTGGTTGCGGCGTTCGGCGGCGAATCGCCGGAGCCACAAGGCCCGACCGCCCAGGCAAGCCGCTTCGGCCTGAAGGTCCAAGCTCTCGATGATAATGTCCGCGAGAAGCTCGGCTATAAGACGACCGTCAAGGGCGTGATCATAACCGAGGTGGACCCAGCCAGCGATGCTGCCGACCAGGCCCTGACGGCAGGCATGGTCATCACCCAGGTCCA
>CAZMBZ010000021.1:0-30884 GCA_964564285.1 uncultured Planctomycetaceae bacterium
GTGCTTCAACAAGGCTGCCGAGGAGATGCTCGCTCGCAAGGCCAAGGACGTGGTGGGGCGGTACTTGACGGGTGAAGCGTTTCCCGAGTTGAAAGGCTCGCTCTTCGAGCACCAGTTTTTGGAGGCCCTGCGCACCGGTCGGCGGATGTGTTTCGAGACTTATTTTGGCGTAGCTCCTTACCAGAACTGGTATAAGGTGCGGGTGTCCCCATGCGACGAGGGCATATCGGTGATGTTTCAGATCACCACCGAGTATCACAACACCATCGAAGCGCTCAAGGTCGGTCAGGCTCGTTTTCGGGAGCTTTTCGACAACATGGCCTCCGGTGTGGCTGTTTACGAGGCCAGCGTCGACGGGCAAACTTTCTTCTTTCGCGATATTAACGATGCCGGCATCAAGATCCTCGGCAAGACCAAGGCAAGTATCATCGGCAAGGATCTCGAGGAGGTCTTCCCGGGCATCGAGAAAATGGGTTTGCTTGCCCTGCTGCGGCGCGTATGGCGTACGGCCCAGGCTGAGATCCTGCCAGTGGCGACATACGAAGATGACCAGACGCCCGGTTTGTGGCTGGAGAACTACGTATTCAAGATCGGTTCAGGCGAGGTCATCGCTATCTTCAAGGACTTCACCTCCCAAAAGCGGGCGATGGATGAAATAAAAAGCCTCGCTCGTTTTCCGGCCGAAAATCCAGACCCCGTTATGCGAGTGGCCAATGGCGGGATGCTGATGTACGCAAATCATGCGGCCGAGGTGATCTTGAATTGCTGGGGCCTGGCCGTCGGCAAAGCCGTTCCCGAGTGTCTCTGGCAGCAGTGGCGGTCCGTGTTCGAGTCTCAACAGGCGATTACTGTTGATGTTCGCTGCGGGGCGAGGACGTTCTCGCTGAACGTTGCGCCGAACGCCGAGGCGCGATATGCGAACATCTATGGCCGTGATGTCACGGATATTCTCATCGCGGACAAGGAGCGCGAGCGTTTGCAGGGGCAGCTTCGTCAGTCGCAGAAGATGGAGTCCATAGGCCGGCTCGCCGGAGGGGTCGCACACGACCTGAACAACCTTCTTACGCCGATTATGGGCTATTCGCAATTAGCACTGAGGTCGCTGCCCAAAGATAACCCGCTGTATGGCGACATGGAGCAGATTCATCAGGCGGGTCAGCGTGCACAAAGCCTTACGCGGCAACTCCTGGCCTTCGGGCGCAAGCAGTTGCTGGATGTGTCGGTGCTGAATCTGAGCGACGAGGTCCGCCAGTTCGACAAGATATTGCGCCGCGTTATTCGCGAGGATATCGAGATCGAATTCAATCTGGCCGATCCGCTGGGCAGTGTGCTGGCGGACGCGGGGCAGGTCCACCAGATCCTGATGAATCTCGTGACGAACGCCCAGGATGCCATGCCTGATGGAGGCCGACTTACGATTGAGACCGCCGATGTGGACTTCGATGAACTTAACGCGCTGGCTCATCCTGATATGCAGCCCGGACAGTACGTTATGCTCGTTGTCAGCGATACTGGCGTTGGTATGGATGACCGGACCAGGGAGAACATCTTCGAGCCGTTTTTCACGACTAAATCATCGAGCAAGGGTACGGGCTTGGGGCTGGCGACAGTTTACGGAATCATCCATCAGCACAAGGGTGGAATCTGGGTTTACAGTGAACCGGGCCAGGGAGCGACGTTCAAGGCTTACCTGCCCCGTGTAGACAACCCCGCGGATGCCAAACCGGAACTGCCGAATGGTTCGGTCGAGCACAAGGGCGAGACGATACTCGTAGTCGAGGATGAACAAATCGTCCGAGACCTCACCTGCGAAATCCTCCAACGGCATGGGTACAAAATCCTTTCGGCCGGCACGGGCGAGCAGGCCATCGAAATTTCAGAAGAGTTCGACGGGGTGATACATCTGCTCCTTACCGACGTGGTAATGCCCAAACTCAACGGTCGCGAGCTTTACGACCACCTCCACAAGATCAGACCCGGCCTGGCCGTGCTATACATGTCCGGGTACACCGGCAACGTAATCGCCAAACATGGCATACTGGATGCCGACACGAACTTCATCGAGAAGCCGTTCTGCACCCACGCTCTGACCGACAAGGTGCGAAGCGTGCTTAACGCCGCCGCCCAATAGTGACCCGCCCGCGCGCCCGTTCGTAGCGATCCCGCGGATGCGTAAGGCGCTCCCGTGGTCGGTTATTGCTGCTCATGCATGTCGGATAACCAGGTGCGCATTGGGTTTCACCGTGTGGGCGGGGCTGTCTGGCGATTGTTTTTTTCCTTTTCTTGTCACATATTGACCTCGGTGAGCGTCTAAAATCAGGTCGGGTCTATCGTCAACGGCGCCGAAGGAATCCGTGACAGGGCAGAGCCCATCCCCGCCGGCGCCGAGGAGTTAATATGGCAGGTATGGGATGCCCAGGCCAAGCGCTGTTCTGTCGGGGCGGCGGATGAGTCGGTTCTCTTGCCGCGCGTGCCGGGTCTGCGAGACGTACTCAGGCAGGTTGATCGCCAGTTGTACAGGGCTTACGACGATCAAAGCCAGACCGTGTATCTGCGGGGAGTGGACCGTGTTCGAACAAGCGTACGGGCCTTGGGCGAAGACCTCTGACGTGCCCGATGCCAAAGAGTAAGGAAACAGGAGATGAGAGATGATCAATAGAAAGATTCTGCTGATGGGGATGGTTGTTGGGATGGTGTGCCTTCCCGTGGTTGCCGCCAAGGGACTGCGACCTTCTTGGGTAACCGTCAAGCTCGACGGTAACTCCAACGGGGCTGTGGTGACCGGGACCGGCGCCGATGCAAACGCCGTCCCGGCGGTGGTCGGGGCGGAGTGGGGGTACGTGGGCGTTCACCTCAGCCCTGTTCCGGTGGCCGTCGCGTCACAACTGCGGCTCCAGGGCAAGGGCGTGATGATCCGCAATGTTGCCAAGGGCAGCCCGGCCGACAGGGCGGGGCTCGATCGCTACGACGTCATCGTCACGATCGGCAAGGACAAGCCAGTCCAGACCATACAGCAGTTTATCCAGACGGTACACAAACTCAAGCCGGGCGACGTGCTGGCCCTGAAGGTCCTGCGGGGCGGCAGGCAAAAGCCGATCGCCGTGACTCTGGGCAAGATGCCCGACGGGCAGATCGAATACATCTACGAGGACGATCCAGACGACCAGGTCAAAGACGAGTTCAGCATTCGCAGGGGCATGCTGCGCAAGAAAGACGGCAAGTGGGTGTTCGAGACGCCCGATGGCAAGCCGGTCGAGTTGTCTCTGCCGCAGATACTCAAGGCCATGCGCAATAAGGCTTGGGGCAATATTCGCGTGCAGACCCAGGCTATCGGTGCTGCCAACAACAAGCGCCAGGTCAGCGTCACCAGTATCACCAATGGGAAGACGCTCAGCGTAAAAAGCGGTGCCGATGACAAGATAGAGGTGACCAGGACCACACCCGACGGCAAGAGCAAGAAGGCCACCTATAACAATGCCGACCAATTGAAGCAGAAAGACAAGGAGGCCTTCGACCTCTACCAGAGCGTGCGAGATATCAAGGTGCGACTGGGCGCGGGGAAGATGGGAAGGGCGATCCTGCGCGGAATCGGACCGATGGCGCAGGTCGGCGAGGATGCCGGCGCCGCGGCTGCGGAAGTCCAGGCCATCGCGGAAAAGCTCCAGGCCGAACTCGAGCAGCACGTTCGCGAACTGACCGATAAGACCCGCCGTGAGGCCCATGTCGCGAGAGGAAAAATCGCGCGGGCCGTTGCTCCCGTCAGCAGGCAGTTCGACGTCGATGACAGCGGGCGAATCAAGGTCCGCGTCGTCAAGGGCGGTAGCGAACTCAACATGATCTTCGCCAACCAGGCCGAAATGAAAACCAAGAGCCCCCATCTCTACGAAGAGTTCAGGAAGCTCCTGGACTCGAAAGAGAAAGGAAAGTAGTGGGGCGTTTCGCGTTTGGAGATTCGGGTTCTTCTTTCTGTCAGTTTTCGGAGTGATCGATTCATTGCACGAACCGGGGGCCTTGGGAATCGTCTTGGCCGTACTATACGGCAGTCGGCCTTGGGCGCGAAAGCCCTGGCGGACACGATGGGCCTTAATGGGCCAGACCCGTCTGCCCAAGGGATGTGGGGCTTTGACATGCTCGCATCGTCGGCGAGGCGCACCGTGAAGTATAAGCGTTGAGAATCGCCCACATTCCTGGCCGCTAAGGTGCCGTGTGCTGCTGGCTGGCCAGGTAAACGCTGTTTCTCCCTTGGTTTTTGGCGGCGTAGACGGCTTCGTCGACCGCGCCCAGGAGATGTTCGATATCGTTTTCCCGCGGGTCGCCGATTGCTACCCCGATGCTGACGGTGAAGGGGATAGCTCCGTTTGACGTCTGGACGGGCTTGCTCTCGACGTCCCGGCGAATGTCTTCGGCCAGGGCGGTGGCGGCCTGCTCATCATAACCGTTCAGGAGGCAGATGATTTCCTCTCCCCCGTAGCGGTAGGCGTTGTGTTCGCACCGCTCGGCGATGATCTGCCCGAGTCGTTTGAGCACCCGGTCTCCCGTATCGTGTCCGAACGTGTCGTTGATGCTCTTGAAGTGGTCGGCGTCGATGAACAGCACGGCCAGGGGCTCGCGGATGCCCTTGCTTTTGTCAGCGAGGGACTTGCGGACCGTCTCGAAACAAGCGCGGTTCTGCAGCCCGGTCATCGGGTCTAGCCCGGCGGTCTCGGTGAGCTTGCGGTTGATGGCGAGGAGACGCTGGGCTTCGGCATCGGCCTCGAGGGCGGTTTGCATTAGAGTTTCATTGGCCTGGCAGAGAATCTGGTTCATGCGGGAGCCAGAAATAACCTTAATGTCAAACAACTCGGCCAGATCTTGAGCTTGAGTAGCCAGGGCCTCCAGGATTTCCTGTATCTGCTCGCCTTGGAGGTCGAATTGCTGAACAAGCATATCGCGTGCTTCGGCGGCGGCGGCGATGGTGTCGTCGGCCAGCAGAACATTGGCGGTTATGCGCGATGCCCACACCAGGCGGGCCAGCGGCTGGTGCTGGGCCGGGGCGTCCTGGGGGCAGTGGTGGAACTCGATGGGGGCGGACAGCCGTGCCGGCAGCGACCAGGCCTTGGCCATGGCGATGCCGACCGCGGGATGGTCGATGCCAAGTTCACGCCGTTCTACCTCGACCATGGATTCGTGGTTGCCGGCGGTTTGAATGAGGGCGTGGTATTCCTCGCCCATGACCGCCAGCATGCCCAGCATGCCCACGTCCTGGAACAGCCCGCCCAGAAAGGCCTCGTCCGGCTGAGCCAGGCGAGTCAGTTTGGAGAGCATCCGCCCGGCCAGAGCCGAGTACAGGCTCCGCCGCCACAGGATCTCCACATCCTCGCCTTGAAAACAAGATCGCCGGAACATTCCGCTGAGCGATACGCCCAAGGCCAGTGCCATAACGCTTCGCATCCCCAGCAGCGCCACGGCGTGGCTGAGCGTGAAGACGTTGCGCGGAACCAGGGAGTTGGCAGCCCTGAGAACCCGGGCAGCCAGGACGGGGTCGTGACCCATGACTTCCGCTATGTGTTGGGCGCTTACGTCGGAATCCTCGGTTAACTTGAGGACCTGGATGGGGATACCGGGAATCATCGGCAGATTCGGACATCGCAGGATTTTGTCCACAAGTTTTTCTGGCGATTCCATCATCAACTCTACCTCAAGTATCTAATCGCATTACGAACTTCCCTTTCGGGGATAACCGCTTGGCTTATCGCAAAAGGGGCATGCCGAAGACCCTCCGGGAAACAAGTCCCGACCTGCAAAAAGTATCGGTGCAACAGGGTTGGCTCTTGAGGGCTAGTCCCTATCAAAAGTAAGATGACTCGAGCTTGGTCCACATAATTCACGAGGATGCGGTTCCCACGCTAAGAAACCAGGTCAGCCAGACTGCGAAAAGGCGTCTGAAGCCCACTTGACGGACTGCTGGAACACGGTCTGAACTGTCTCCTCGCGCAAATCCAGCTTCGCGGCGCATTGGCTGAACTTATCCCAAGTGGCTCGTTCGAATGCCTGGATCAGGTCTAGGATATCCCTGAATCGGCCTGGCTCGCCGAGCAGCGCCGAACTGATCTCCGGGTTGAGGGGCAGCTTGACCAGGATTTCCTCCATCGGCTTATCGAGCAGGGCGTCGAGGACGGAGAACATGCCCATCAGGAACAGTTCGGACGAGGCTTTCTGCATCCCAAGGTCCGGGGCAAGCTCCTCGGCCATCTTGGCGCGGACGAGGGCTTGGATCATCAGTTCGTTGGGTTTGTCCGCCGCCATGTTTCGCAGGGAGATCAGTGCCAGCCACTTGCGTATCTCGGGCGGACCGAGCAGCACAAGGGCGTGGTGGATCGAGTTCACCTCGTTCTTCAGACCGAACCAGGCAGAGTTGATGCATTGCAGCAGTCGGTAGGTCAGGGCGGCATCCTTCTTGATGGCATCCTCTACCCGGTCGATCGACATTTCGAGGCGGTGGACTTCCTGGAGAAGTTCCAGGCAGGCCAGGCGGTTGCCCGTAAGGGTCTTGCCTTCCTTGATGACCGGCTTGCCGAAGAAATAGCCCTGGAAGTAGGAGTATCCCGCTTGTTTGGCGTCCTCGTATTCCTGGTGGGTCTCGACCTTCTCAGCCAGGCCGCGAATGCCCCGCTTATGAAGTCCCTCCATGATCTGGATTCGCTCATCAGGGGTCGTGTCCACGAAATCCACTTTCACGATGTCGGCTAAATCGAGGAGTGGATTGTCGCGGTCGGCAAAGACGAAGTCATCCAGGGCCACGGTATAGCCAGCGTCTTTGAGTTCCCGGCAGACCTTGAGAATGTCGCCGTCGGGCTCGACGTCCTCGAGCACTTCGACGGTGACCAACTCCGGCGGCAGCAGGTGGGGGGTTCTATCGAGCAACAGTTGGCGGCTGAAGTTGATAAAGCACGGCTTGCCCGCGGTCAACTCATCCAGGCCGATCTCGACGAAGGTGCGGCTGATAACGTCCAGCGTTGCGGCATCGCCATCGGTTGCCATGCAATAGTTTTCCAGCCCCGAGCGGAAAAGCAACTCATAGGCGTACGTATCTTGACTTTCGTCGAGGATGGGCTGGCGTGCAACGAATACCGATTGTGCGACTTCAGTTTGAGTCTGAGTCATTTTTCCACCCCGTCATTATTGGCCTGCGTGCAGGCGGGCCGGCTTGAAGTGTCCTTGTTTCGTCCTCTATCCCAAAAGGCTCCGATTCCCTGCGGAGATGGCATGCATCTCCAGCCTTCGGGTTCGCCCTAGCTCCTTTAACTGCCGATCTGCCTAAGGATGCCAGGCCATCTGACTTTGAGGCCAAGTCCGCTTCACTAACGCCGAAGCAGTCCGTGGATGCCCGCCTGAACCCCTGGCGAGCGTCTGCAACATTCGTGTTTTGCACGGTCGACATTCAATTGTCCCCTGTCTTTGCTGACTGCGATATCTGTCGTCTTCATATCGATTCGGCGAACCACACGAGGTAAATCAGTAAAATCTTAAAAAATAGCAGGTCGTACAATGCTGCAATTCGATCCCCCGAAGGCCAGGCCCCCGCGGCGGTCCCAGCCAACGCCGGCCAAAACGTCCGGTGAGCAAGGCGATGGTTCTCCGCGCAACAAACCCCATGTTACGGCTTGGACCACGATTACATGCTGAATGTCCTGGTCGACGACATTCAGGTGCGATTGCCCTGAATTCCATATCGCCTATCCTTGACGCCGCCGCCGCAAGCCGCTATTATTCACCGGTCGTCGCAGTCCCGCCGTGGTTGCTGCGGCGTCGAGGACAATGAGAAAAACGTGCAATCTCGGGGCGTGGCGCAGTTTGGCTAGCGTGCTTGACTGGGGGTCAAGAGGTCGCAGGTTCAAATCCTGTCGCCCCGACTTAGTTGGACAGGAAGCCGTTCAGTGAGAAAACTGAACGGCTTTCTTTTTTCCAGGGTCACAACTGGACGACAAAAAGCAAATCTCGATATTACCTTGATCGGTCGGTCTAGGTACGCTAGGATGGGGTTATGAGAAGAGGACCTGCCAAGCAATTTGACCCGCAAGAGGCCTTGGGAAAGGCGATGGAGCTCTTCTGGGCGAAGGGATATGCCGCGACCGGGATGGCTGAGCTGCAGCAGCAGATGGGGATCGGCAGAAAGAGCCTCTATGACACGTTTGGCAGCAAGCGGCAGCTGTTCATCAAGGCCTTGCAACTCTATTCGGATACGGTGGTGCGTCAACTGTTTGACGAATTGAGCAAGGCCGGTTCGCCGCTTGGGCATGTCTGTCGCTTGATGCGCCTTGCGGAGGATTACAATGCAACCCCGGAGAGCAAGGGCTGCCTTCTCGGTGTGGGCATGGCCCAATGCGACACAAGCGATGCCGAGATGGCTGAGACCCTGCGCTGCCACATGAAGGGCATCGAAGAGGCCTTCTACAAAACGTTTCAGCGGGCCAGGGATGTGGGCGAGTTGGATGCAAACACGAACATTCGTGATCTTGCTCGGTTGTATACGGTCGTTCTGCAGGGGCTGCACCTTGTCGGGCGGGTACAGGCTACCGCTGCCGTGCCGCGAAGCGTCGTGAATGCGGCATTGAATGCACTGGAGAGAGCGTAATCTCTTTTTTTGGCATAACATAGACCGATTGGTCAACACTGGCGGCCAGCGAGGTCGTCCCCGTGAGCAACGAAGAAGGAAGAACCAAATGAATGTAAGAGAAATGACGGCGCCCTGCGGATTGGCTTGCTTTGCCTGTGCGTTGCACAGAGACAACATCACGGACGAGACGGCACATCAGACCGCGAGAATGCTTGGGATCGAGGCCAGGGATGTGCCTTGTGACGGGTGCAGGAGTGAGAGTGGCTGTTCTATTTCGAACGTACTGGCCGGCGAGGAAGGCTGCCCTACCAAAAAGTGCGTTGAAGGCAAAGGGCTGCACAATTGCTCAGAATGCGGCGAATTCCCGTGTGACAACCTCATGCCGCTCGTGGATATGGCAGACCGCGCTCCACACAATACCAAGGTATATAACTTGGCTCGAATCAAGCGGATCGGCCTGGAAGCATGGGCTGAGGAAGCCGCTATGATTCAGAAACGGTACTTCACGGGCAAATTCGTCTACGGAACAGGGCCAGCCCTCGAAGATGATGCCGCCCAAAGCCATGGAAATCAATGAGCCATGTCCAAATACGATGAGAGTTTCTATGTCGAGAAAGAAATAGCCGCGCCTGCTGAGAGGGTGTGGGCCTTGATGGCCAGGCCGGCGGGGCTTACGCTGTGGCATCCATTCATGGAGAAGAACACGGCTGAGAGATGGGATGGCATTGGCTCGAAGGACCAGTTGACCTACTACAGTGGCCTTGTTTGGGACAGGGAGGTGATGAACTGGCTGGAAGGCGTGGGCTTCGACCTCAAGGTCACCAGGAAAGGGAAGCAGGAATCCTGGGCCATCTGGCGGGTCAGGCCCCTCGATGACAACAACTGCATTCTCAGAATTACCGGGTGCGTTGAGTACATCAGGAAGCTCCCATTTCCGATCCGATGGGCTCTTCTGAAGTTCAAGATGAAACCCGTGTTCAGCCAGTACCTACATCAGATTCTGGAAGGCTTTACCCATTACGCCGAAACTGGCGAGCAGGTCACACGGAACCAGTTTGGTTCTCATCCATTCTTCTCGCCAGAGCAATAGCCACGTTCAAAAGACAAAGAGTGCGCCCGGCGATTACACGCCAGGAAGGATGTCGACAACGTGAACAGCAAGTTCGTAGTGAAAGATTTCATACTGGTCACCGTGGTTACCAGTTTGTGGGTTCATGCGTACCAACTCGTCCGATTCTTCGCGTATGTGCGAGCGGAACTGCAGAGTTATCTGTCTTCGGTGCCAAACGTGGCTCCCATAGATCATTGGGGGACGCTTGTCATCTGGGGTTTGTGGGACACCTTGCTTGCGGCGTTGTATGTCTTTCTCTTCTGGCTGTGCGCTCAGGTGTTCGGCAATAATCGCAAGTCGGTTGTGTTGAGCGGTTTTGTGTCCTGGTGTTTCTTCTTCGTTCTATACTGGGTCGGTACGGCAAACATGAACCTCTGTGGCTGGGAGTCTTTGCTGGTGATTTTGCCTCTGACGTTACTTGAGCCGCTGGTGGCCTCTCTGATCGCGGCAAAGCTGTACTCCAGAAAGGGCGTCTGACACGATGGTTGTTTCAAATGAGTTTCTTGAGTATGTTCTCGACCAGTTGTCGGCGTGGGGCGGCATGTCCGCACGAAGAATGTTTGGCGGGGTCGGGTTATTTCGAGATGGAAAGATGTTTGGTCTCGTTGCCGACGATGTTGCCTATCTGAAGGTTGATGCGACGAACAGAGATCAATTCCTGGCCGCGGGATCGGCGGCATTCAAACCATATGCGAACAGGCCGGCAACGATGTCGTACTTCGAGATACCCGTGGACATCATGGAGAACTCCGAGAAGCTGATCGAGTGGGCGGAAAAGTCTTTGGCGATTCAAAAAAGGGGGCAATCGTGAAGACCAGGTGTCAATGGTGTGGAATCGACCCTTTGTACATCGCTTACCACGATGATGAATGGGGCGTGCCCGTTCATGATGACCGACTCCTGTTTGAATTCCTGATCCTTGAGGGGGCGCAAGCTGGACTGAGTTGGCTGACGATCCTGAAGAAACGAGAGAACTACAGGAAGGCTTTTGACTCTTTCGATTACGAGCAGATCGCCAATTACTCGCAACGTGACGTGAAGCGTCTCCTGGCTGATTCAGGCATTGTGCGCAATCGTCTCAAGATAGAGTCGGCCATCAGGAACGCACGAGGCGTTCTGGACATTCAGGACGAGTACGGATCACTGGATTCGTATCTATGGCGCTATGTCGATGGGAGTCCCAGGCAGAATGCATGGAAAACCATGGTGGAACTTCCAGCGCAAACGGAACTGTCCGACGCGATGAGCAGGGATTTGAAGAAGCGAGGATTCAACTTCGTCGGGCCAACGATCTGCTATGCATTCATGCAGGCGGTCGGGATGGTGAACGACCATACGACGGACTGCTTTCGACACAGAGAGATCAGTGAGCTTGCTTACGGGGGCGACCCCAGCGTTTGAGAGAATCCGCGTCTGACGCACGGCCACGTTATCCATCATCGTCACCTACGGCTGCCGGGGCACGATTGCTCCGTGGTTGCCGAGCGTGCGTGCGATGTCCGCCAGGGGCACTTCCAGGGGCGTGGTTTTTCTTTTGGCGGCCAGGGCGGCGACGGCGCCGGCGGCCTGGCCCATTGCCATGCAGGATGCCTGCACTCGCAGGCCCGAGTTGGCCAGGCGGTCGCTGCTCACGCTTCGGCCGGCGACCAGGAGGTTGCGGCTGCCCTTTGGCACCAGCGCGCGTAGGGGCACGGTAGGGACCACGCCCTTGGCGAGCGGTTTGGGTCTGACGCCAGTGCGGGTGTGTAAATCTACCGGATAGAACGCATAGCAGACGGCGTCCGGGAACAGGCTGCCCGTGACGTAGTCGTCGTGGGTTATGACGGTTTCGCCGCGGATGCGGTAGCTTTCGCGGAACGCCGGTTCTGGCTGCATGTGTACCAGGCGTGCGGTCTGGCCGGCAGATTTCATCTTCTTGCGCAATTGGCAGAGCATGGCTTGTCGCCCGGCGAGGGTTGCCTGGGTTCGTGTGGCGGAGTTCGACGAATCCGCTCCGTGGACATAGACGGCCTGGAGTCGTTCGCGTCCGGCGTGGAAAGCGTCGCCGCCGAGCTTGAACAGCATTGATCCCGGTTGCGTTTCTTCTTCCCGGAGTCGCTCGAATTTCAAAAGCCCGACGATGTCTGCCCCGCCGGTGCAGTCGATCAGTTGCTTGCAGGCGATTCGGTGCCTTGTTCCAGGGCCTGCGACCTCGACAATCCAACCGTTGTCGGCTTTTTCGGCGGCGATGGGGAATTCGTAGTAGCGAATTGCCACGCCTGCTTTCATGCAAGCCTCTTCGGCCAGGACGGCATAGAGAAATGGGTTAATGAGAACCTGCTGCTGCCAGTGGCGTGGGGTTGGCTTGGTGAAATCGGGAAGCTTTCCGCCATCCATCGCGACGGCCTTCTTGACCAGGTCCCAGCCGATTCCGGAGATGACCTGCTTGCCCCACGCGTGGAACAGGCCCGGAAAGGCCACGCCCCCCACGGTCGCAGTCCCTCCGAGCATGCTCCCTCGCTCTATGAGAACGGTCTTGGCACCTGCCCGGGCCGCCTGGATCGCCGCAATGGTCCCCGCCGTCCCGCCGCCAACGACCACCACGTCAGCTTCATGCTGGGCGTTGTTTGGCACACTGCTGGCACGGGTCACCAGGGGTTGAAGCGCCATCACTCCCGCCGTGGCCGAGGCCGCCTTGATGAAGTCTCGCCGTTTCATATACATCTACTCCATGGATGAAAGAGCAATACCGATGGATTCGTACCTGTTGCTCGGCGGCCAGCGATAAAACGGGATTCGCTGGATCGCACCAGACTTGCGACCACTTTGGGATCGCCTGGGTATCTTATCACGATCCCTTGGGGGCGGAAGCTGTTTTCTGACGAGCCGGCATGTACAGTCTCCTTGGCGAAACAGGCAGTCAGCCGGAGGAGGCCGAGCGACTGAGGGCGATGCCAGCGCGACAACGCCGCGTACGCGATGGCCATGCTGTGAACCCCCAGCCTGTTCCGCCGCGAGGATGCTGTAGTGAGATTTGCTGGAACCATACCTTCATTGAAGCGTCTATCATTGCAGCGTCTATAGTTGACATCTAACGTGGAAAACTGCCATGAACAAACACATCATAGCGGGATTGGGGATTCTTATCGGACTTGGGCCGGTTTGGGGAATCGATGCGGCATCTGTGTCCGCCACAACGCCTCCGGCGGGAAACAAGGTCCCGACCGACCAGCTCGTGGCCCAACTCGGCAGCAAAAGTTGGGCAAAGCGCGACGCGGCACAGCAGCGGCTGATCAAAATCGGCTGGGACTCCCTGCCGGCCCTCCGGAAAGCACAAGGATCCAAGGATCTGGAAGTTGCCCAGAGAGCGAGTTTCGCAGCGGAAGAAATCGAACGGCAAATGGAAGCGAGACGGACCAAGTTGCGTGGGGAGATGGGCGAAGGGTACTTCCGGGTGTCCAAAGAAAACTATCTGGCGCTGTTGGCCTTGCCAGATCCGCCCCTTCGAGACTGCTACCCCGCCACGTTCGTCTTTCGCCATCAGAAGGACTGGCCGGCACTCGTCACCGCCTTGGAGGCTTCAGGGGCAACTCTGCAGCGGTTGATGAACACACCGGTCGAGCAGTTTGTAAAGGCGACTAAGGATGTGTCGCCGGCCCGCGGGATTCGCGGGTTTGGTCCGGTTCCACAACCTCCACAACTGTGTCAAACCCCCGGTTCGTATGTCTACGTGCAGAAAAGCCTGGATGGGAAGTGGCAACTCTGCCAAGGCACAGTCAAAGATTGGTTGCCCATGCTCAAGAAGACTCAGCAGTCGTTAAAACGCGACTGCGCTGGCGTCTATTGGGAACTCGGCAGATTGTACCAGGACAGGCTGAAACGACCCAAGGATGCCGCCGGGGCCTTTGAACAAGCGGCCGCGCAGCCGCCTATCGGTGCAGAGCCCCTCAATACCTTGGCCCCGAAGGTCTGGCCGACCGTGATGGTCGATGGAGCTATGCTAATGTTAACCGGCCGCGGCATGGGGCCATCACGGACTATGTGGTCGGCCCGTGATGCGCTGAATGACCTCGCGGGAGCTCGGCTGGCCGCGGGGGATATCGAGGGCGCCTTGGAAGCTCGTATCCGAGTCATGATTGCCGTACGCCTGCTCCGGGGCAACTATCGCAAGGAGCCGGAGAAGGTATGGGGCCTTGCCCGTCAACTGCCAGCCGATGCGGAGCTGCCCCCTCTACCCTCGTTCTGCGTTCTGACTCCTGGCCACCCGAAAATTAGTCTTGGAAAGGGTGCCGCCGAAGAGCGGTCCGCCAAAGCGAATGTGGCTGATGTGAGCATTGTGGCCGGTCCGGGCCACCGACTTGCCACCCTCAAGATCGTCGCCGACCTGGAGAGCCAAGGAGAGCAAGGCCAGTTCTATTGCTACGCGCTTGTCGGTGGAAAGTGCAATATCCTCGGGATCGTGACGTGGCGATCGAACAAGCAGCGAGGCCGGCAGAACCGTACTATGTCATTCAGGGTGCCGGTGGAAGCGGAGGTGTTGCACTTCCGGCTCGGGCGAAACGTTCAGGTGCATTCTGCCACGGTAACAGCTACCTTCGCGCCGTCCGTAAGTCTGGGGGGTGGTCTCTAGGCCAGTGTGAAAAGGACACACCTCAATCCGTTGAGAGCGTTGTTCTGGATCTGCTTGAACATCCGCCCGGCGCGGGCGCAGGCAGTAGCTCCGCCGGAATCCTGCGGAGCCCTCTCGGACGACTGCCCCAACACCGATTCGACGTGCTGTTTCAGCGCCGCCCAACTGGCGAAGCCATAGTCCAGCGCGACGGTTATCTGCGCATCCTGCAGCGACACGTCGGCAGCCAGCAACTCGCCCTCACCGAGTGTCAACAGTCGGCCCAAGAGCCGCAGTTGCCGACAGCCGTCGATTTGGCCGGCCTTCTGCGCGCCGAGAACCACCTTGGCTTCTTTGCGGAGATGCCCCAACGAGGGGCGCGGTGGGAGAGAACGTGACATCGTACACCTTCCTTTCCATCGCCGCCCGAGGGTCTGCACGCGCGGGCTGGAAAGAAGGTTCAGCAAGTATCTCTGTGAAAGTGGGCTATGCCATTCCCGCAGGCCGGGAAGCGCCCTTCGTACGCCTGAGCGGAGCCGTAACTGATGGTTCGTTACCGAGTTGACAAACATCTGCTCTCTGGTTTTATCTCTCTCGCGGGCAAAGATTTGGGAACCCGGGCGGGTGTTGCGCGTCCAACTGGCATAGAAAGGAGTTTTTCCATGTTCCGAAAACGTGAGTTTGCAGCGATGATCTTGGCTGTGATGGCCCTTGGGGTTCTGGCTTCCGCTGACGTGCTGTTGGGCAAGCTCGGCGTATCGCCTGCCTATCAGAAGGTCATGGGGGTCGTCAAATCGGACGATCTGTCGAAGGATGAGAAGATTGCCGGCTTGAAAGAACTCGCCGGCGAGGAACAGACGCGGATGATGGCCATCTATCAGATGGAGTTGCTCGATCGCCAGGAGACGATGCAAACTGCGTTGGGCATCTTCCGGGCGAAGGACTCATCGCGGCTGACCAAACTTGGCATGGGGCACTTCATGCTGGAGGGCGAGCGACCCCGGAAGAAGGGATTCCCCAAGGGCTTCATCACGGAGTTTGCGGGCTATCTCGTTGGCGCCATCCTCGATGGCGGACAGAAGGAATTCTGCCGCAAGTTGCCCGAGCACCCAATGACGGCCGTGGGGGAATACGCATACCTGGCCAGCAATTTCCAGGGCTATAAGAGAGTCGATTTCGCGCCGTTCAAGGATGTCCGGCTTGTCCCGATTCTTATCAGTTGCCTCGACGCGCCCGACAACGTCTACTCCGCGAATCAGGGCTGCTGCATCCGCGGCAAGCCGGGGGAGTCCACCGGCAGGAACACCGCCCGGCAGCAGATTCCCGTCGCCCTGGCCCGTATGGGCGATACCCGCGCGGTCGAGCCGCTGCGGCGTGTCTTCCGCGAGCACCATGACTGGTACCAGCGCGACAACGCCGCGTACGCGCTGGCGATGCTGGAGCCCCCGGCCGACCATGCCAAACTGGTGGCAGAGATGCGGTCCCGGAAGGTCACTGGCGCCCACGGCCGGCTCGACGAGACTAAGGACCGCTACCATCACCTTTACGCCTTCGGGCGGGGCCTGCTGGCCCGGGGCGACGACGCCGGCATCGAGTTTATGGCGTTCAAATACTCCATCTACGACTCAGACGACGGCCTGAGCGAGACGGCCTACATGCTGGAACAGCGGCTTGGCGTCCTGAAG
Source organism: uncultured Planctomycetaceae bacterium (assembly GCA_964564285.1). Taxonomy (GTDB): domain Bacteria; phylum Planctomycetota; class Phycisphaerae; order SM23-33; family SM23-33; genus JAUWQU01. The sequence continues at coordinate 15,981 of CAZMBZ010000021.1, forward strand.
GGCACCAAGAGTCCGAAGTTGGTGGGGTTCTTCAGGCAGGCGTTCGACAGCGAGCGGGTCATGGGTATGCTGCTGCTGGACAAGACGAAGGTCAAGATCAACGATTACGGCCACACCAAATACGATTTCACAAGGGCCGCCCCTCGGATCGAAGGGATGTTTAACAGCATGTGCAGGATCATTGAAGCCAATCGCCTGGCCTCGCTACGGGCGACGGTCCAGCAGGTCGCCAAGCGTTCGGCGAGCGAGGCCATCCGTCGCCGGGGCGAGCAGTGCGCCGCCAGGCTCAAGGCGAGTCCGGCCGGGGCGTGATCATCGCATCAACTTCCAGGGCCACTCTACTGCGTTGCGGCGCGGCGGGTATCTGAGCGCGCCCAGCCGAGCTTTGCTCCGGCGCCAAGACGCAATCTGGTCTGCCGTCCGCTTGAACCGTGTTGGCTTGAATCGTTGACTTGCATCGAGTCAGGCGTGACAATCCGTCCATGGAATCGGCCTTGCCTGGAAGCAGGGGTCTTGTACTGGACAATCGCCTTTGGAGGCAGCGTTGTGACGACGATCGACAAGGACAACGAGTTGGTGACGGTGATGGTTCGGTTTTCGGTTCAGCCGGCGGATAACGAGCGGCTGATGGAGATGTCGCAGCGGATCATGCCGCTTTTCGCTGCCCAGCCGGGCTTCATCTCGGCGAATCTTCACGTCAGCCAGGACCGCACGGAGATTGTGCAGTACCTCCAGTGGCGTTCGGCTGCGGACTATTACGCATGCCTGGCCAACGAGCAACTCCAGCAGGCCGGCGAGGAGATGATGGACCTCGTCATGAGCGGACACCTCGGTATGGAGATGCACGTATACGATATCGTCGGCACATGGGAGGCCCCGCCGGCAGGGCAGGCACCGGAAGGTTGACCGAGATCCCTGGCAAGCACCAAGGTCAAGATCGTCAGCCTCATCGGGGGGGGCATGCTCTGATCGAAGGCGAATATCTGCACGGCTTGCTTTGGGGGCAAGGTTCAAACTCGGAAGTGGCTGGCCGGATATCACACCGACGATCGGCCTGAAGCATCATCCGCGATGGATCAGGAAGCCTCTCGAAATAACGGCACTTTAACGGCACAATAACGGTATGGGTTTCTAGCCATGCTACACCATAGAGGCGACGTCGGCTGATTCGCCAGACCCATGAAGACGGATCGCAATTCGGGGCCAGCCTTTGCTTCGTCCCGTCGGGACTACGGGCTTTGGACGTTCCACTTGGCCAATGGGCGATCTTGCAGGCCGGGCTGGACTTGGTCTGTCTGTTCCCTGCGAATACGATTACAGGAATCCTGGCGAGCGGGCCAACGGCGGCGGGGGGGGTATTTTTCCGGGCGGGGATTTGATATTATATTTTCCAGATATTGGAAACCAAACGCCCGTATAGGCGTCATAAGGTGGGTTGGTGCGGATGTGCATTTCCATAGGCGGGGTGGAGAACGGACATGGCCAGGCGCAAGCGGACATCGAATGCTGACGATTCTCTCCCGCCCGGCGGGGCGAAGGAGTTGCTTCTGCTGGCCTGCTGTGCAGCGTGCAGCGGCGAGCCGTTGCGGGCGTTGGGTCATGACGGCCTGCGGCCTGTCGTTTACTTCTACAATCCCAACATCCACCCGCGGCAGGAATACGAGCGTCGTCGCGACGACATGGCGGCCTACTGCCGCAAGCTTGATATCGCGTTTGTAGAGGGGCCTTACGACCCTGAGCGGTGGTTTCATCTTACGGCCGGGATGGAGCACGAGCCGGAGCGGGGTCGGCGGTGCGCGGTGTGCTTCAAGCTTCGGCTGGAGCAGGCGGCTGAGTTTGCCAGCCAGCAGGGGTTGGGTGTGCTTGCCTGTACGCTGGGGATATCTCGGTGGAAGGACCTCGACCAGGTGGACGCTGCGGGCCTGGCTGCCGCATCGAGCGCTGAAGGCGTGCAGTACTGGGCTCGCAACTGGCGCAAGGGCGGGGGCTCCCAGCGGATGTACGAGATCGCCCGCGAGGAGTTTTTCTACATGCAGAACCATTGCGGCTGCGTTTTCAGCAAGCCCGATCAGCACGATGGGGCGGATGAGTAGGGGGACGCTGCTTTCGACCGGAGAGTAGGGCGAGGCCCGAGGCGTTTATGGGACCAGGCCTTTGGATTGGAGGTACTGGCGCGCGACATCAGCGGGCGAATACTTCTTCCCCTGCATCTCGAAGTTGAGCTTCCGCATGGTTGCGTTGTCCAGCAGGCCGGCGAGCAGGCCCAGCACCGGCTGCAACTCCGGGTGTTCGGCCAGGAATGCTGAGCGAACCACGGGCGCGGCGTCATAGGGCGGCCAGAACCGCTTGTCGTCTTTGAGCGGGAAAAGGTCGTAGGCGGCGATCCGTCCGTCAGTGGAAAAGGCGCAGATCACGTCCACTTGTCCTTTCGCAAGGGCTTGGCACATCAGGTCGGCGCCGATGTCCACGTCCCGGCCGAAGGAAAGCCCGTACTCCTTTTGCAGCCCGGGGTATCCGTCGAGGCGTTCTTGGAACTCGCTGGTGAAGCCTGCCCGCAGTTTGCCGGCTTGGTCGGCGAGGTCCGAGATTGATCGCCAACCGTGAGCTTCAGCGTCCCGGCGGCGAACGGTGATCGCGTAGGTGTTCTGGAATCCGAAGGGCTCAAGCCACTTTGCGCCGAATTGCCGGGAGTACTCGCGGCGGACGGTGCAGAAGACGCCGTAAGGCCCCGGCACGTCACCGGGCAGTTTCAAGATCGAGCGGTACGCGGTGCCGGTGTATTCGGGGTACAGGTCGATCTCGGCGCGTTTCAATGCGGAGTTGCAGATGTCTGTTCCGCCAAGCCCGAGGCGGCGTTCGACGGTAAGGTTTGTCCGGGCCTCAAGGAGTTGGGCCATCATCTCGCCGAGCAACAGTTGCTCGCCGAACTCCTTGCTGGCGACGCGGATGATTCCGGGCCGGCCGACCCGATCGCCGGTTTCGGCCAGTTGCACGGCTGGGGTTGGCGTCAGGTCGATCACGGAGGCCGCCACGCCAAGTCCGGCCAGCAGCACCGGCATCGCCATCGCGGGAGCCCTGAGGGCGTTGGCCAGTGCCGTGCGGTGCCTCGGCCTGAGCGACCATTCGACCGTCCATATCGAGAAGTCCACCAGCAGCGCCAGACAGGCCGCTGGAATGGCGCCCAGCATGATCAGGCGGTAGTCGTCCAACGCCAGCCCGCGATTGATGAACTGGCCCAGGCCACCGGCGCCGATGAAGGCCGACAGCGTAGCGATTCCCACGCAGGTGACCGCCGCTGTTCTCACCCCGGCTGCGATCACAGGCAATGCCAGCGGGATTCGGACCATTCGCAGTTGCTGTCCGGGGGTCATCCCCACGGCCATGGCGGCCTCGATGATCTGGGGTCCCACGCCCTCCAGTCCGGTCACCGTGTTGCGGACAATCGGCAGCAGCGCGTAAATCGCCAGCGCGATAACGGCCGGCACGGCGCCGATCTTGCCCAGCAAGCTAAGCAGAATGGCCAGCATTGCCAGGCTCGGCACGGTCTGGGCGATCCCGACGACACCCAGAACCCAGCCGCGCATGGCACGGCTGTGCCGGCATATTATTGCCAGCGGTACGCCGATAACCACGGCGATAGCCATGGCGTACCCGGTCAGGAGGAGGTGCTCGCCGGTCCGCGCCCACAACTCGGGCGCTCGTGCGAGGATGAAGTCGGCCCAGGGCATCATGACATCAACTCCGCGAACCGGCGAATCTGCCGGGCAGGTTTTGAGAAGAGGTCGCGTACGAATTCGGTTGCGGGGTTTTGAAGCAATTCGTGCGTCGAGCCGAGTTGTTCCAGACGCCCCTGGTGCAGCACGGCGATCTCATCGGCCAGGGTCATCGCCTCGAGCACGTCATGCGTGACGAAGACGATGGTCTTGTTGAGGCGCCGGCACAGCGCCAGAAACTCCTGCTGGAGCGAGTCGCGAGTCACGGCGTCGAGGGCCCCGAAAGGCTCATCCATCAGCAGGTATGCGGGATTGGCCGCCAGTGCTCGAGCCACGCCCACGCGCTGCTGCTGACCTCCGGAAAGCTCGGATGGGTAGCGGTCCGCGTACTGGCCGGTTTCCAAGCCAACCATCTCGATGAGTTCCAGGGCTCGCTCCCTGCGGCGCCGACGTGGCCAGCCCAGTAGCCGCGGAACGATCTCCACGTTGTCCCGGACAGTCATGTGCGGCAGCAGACCTATGCCTTGGAAGACATATCCCACCGCCCTGCGAAGCTGGATGGGATCCTGACTGGTCACGTCCCGGCCATCGATTTCGATCTTCCCGCCCGACGGCTCGATCAGCCGGTTGATCATCTTGAGCGTGGTGGTCTTGCCGCACCCCGATGAACCGAGAAGCACCAGCGTGCTGCCTTCTCGCACGCGAAAAGACAAACCCGCCACAGCGTATGTCCTGCCGCCGTCAAAAGACTTGCTGACATTTTTCAGTACGATCATTTGACACCCCGTTCAACTGGCGAGAACCGCTCAAGCTTCGTCAATGTCCGCCAGGATGTCGTCCGGCAGGTCGCAGAGTTTCCTTGCGATCACGGCTACGTAGTACAGGGGCTCGCCCGTTACCGAAAGGCGGTGCTGGTACCGGCGATACGCCTGGATCTGGATTATCTCCCGGCGGCCGAGCTCGCGGATGAGCTCGGCGAAGCCACTGTCGTCGCGTTCGGACAGGAACGATTCCTTGATGTTGAATGCCAACCAGCCTTGCGTTTCGATCAGGTCCAACGCTTTGGCAAACGCCTTGGCCGGAATGTCGCCGAAGCCCAGCGCGGCCACGCAGCAGAGGCAGTCGAACTTCCTGGCCCGCAGGAGCTCTTCCTCGTTTTCGGGCACGTTGGTCAGGTCGGTTACCAAGTAGTCTTCGTACAGGCCCGGGCGGTCGCGGTCAGTGGCGTCGCGGGCTTCCTGGGAGATGTCGATGCCGACCAGTCGGCGCACGCCCCTGGCCACCAGTTCGTCGCCCACCATTCCGTTGCCGGCCCCCAGGTCCAGAACGCACAGGTTGGACGGGTCTTGGGCGAAGTCCGTCATAACATCCTCGAGCAACCCCACAACCCGGTCGGGCGAGCAGCACTTGAGCTTTCCGTAGAAGAGTTCTTCGTAGAGTGTGGGAATCTTGTAGAGCTCCGCGTAATCGTGAAAACGCATTCGCCTCGCGTGGCCGTCGATAATCACCTCGCACCACTCGCGGTCCTGAGTCGGGCAGTAGGCGTCCATCTTGGGCATGCGAATTCCATCCACGGGGCAGTCGACCCCTTCGATTCGGCTGCGCCAACGCGGCGTCCCGTCTGTCAATAGCATGATGTTCTTACCTCTTTCTCTCTTGGGTCTAGCAAGCTGCGGCGTTGCAATGCTTGCAGCAGCGCCGAGTGTGTGTGGAGTGATATGGCCAGAAAACCGTCAGCGATCTTTCGCCGCGGCGCGACGCCGACCGGGGGGGACTCCAACTTTCGGCACCGTTGCCTCATGGGCCAGAAACTCCCGGGTTTGCTCGGCAGTGCTGTCGATGGGACCCGTCGCCAGAATCGGGGATGCTTCGATTTCCCTGGCCTCCATCATTGCAACGACACGCTGGAGGCAGGATAAGATCAGCGTCTGTTCCCAGTCACTAAGCTTGGCGAACTCACTGCGAAACTTCTCCTGGAGCAGCGGGGGCGCCTGGGCCAGAAGTGTCCGTCCGGGCTCGGTCAGCCAGACCCGCACCACGCGCCGGTCATCCTGTCCACGGCTTTGACGCACCAAGCCTCGCTTCGAGAGCCGCGCCAGGATACCCGTAACGGTTGGGCCGCTGAGGTGAACGCTTCGGGCCAGTGCGCCGACCGAAAGGCCATTGCAGGCCTCCAACGCCTGCATCACCGTCAACTGCGGCACCGTTATACCGTACCGGGTCGACAGGTACTTCGAGTGAAGGTCGATGCTGCGCATTATCCCCCGGATCGCGACCATCACGGCTGTGGGAACGCCGCTCTCGCCATGTACGGAAGATGTCAAGTCCGAAGCCATGAAGTAAAAAATGTATCGTGTACAAACTAGATTTGCAACCCAAATCTCCCTCGGCCTAAGCGTTAATACCATAAAACGCATCATAAACAGGGTTTATATGGATAATAATGCAGAAGATAAGTAAATTGACCTTTTGGAGCATAACCTCATTGTGTAAAGGCTATTCAGATAGAAGTGGTGAATCTTCCACTGGCTGTTATTATTTTGTGTACGTTGTGTTTTCTACCTGCTCCTGCCTTTCTCTCGGATAGATCGCAGGAGGTCGGCTAGTTCCCTGGCCTTGTCGGGGTGCTCGGCCGCGACGTTTTTCGTCTCTCCCAGGTCGGTCGAAAGGTCGTAGAGTTGGCCCCCGGGGCCTTTGGCCGGGGCGGCCTTGGCGCCCTTCTTGGCTCGGCCGGCTGGGATGTACTTCCATTTTCCCTTTCTGATGGCCAGGCCTCGGGCCTGCTCGACGAGCGAGCCGCGGCCTTGCTTGCTCTGGCCAAGCAGGGCGTTCAGGCAGTCCATGCTGTCCGGCCCGGCGCTGTCGGGGAGTTTCTGCCCGGTCAATTTCGCCAGGCTGGCCAGCAGGTCGATCTGGCAGACAAGCGCGTCGCTGGTTCCAGGTTTTACGCGTTTTGGCCAGCGGACGACGAACGGCATTCGCGTGCCGCCTTCGTAGTTGCTGTACTTGCCGCCACGCAGTGGTCCGGAAGGTTTGTGGCCGTTGGCTTTTTCGACGGCTCCGTCAGCATAACCGTCGTCGAGCACCGGCCCGTTGTCGCTGGTGACGATGACCAGCGTATTGTCCGCCAGGCCAAGACGATCGAGTGTTTCGACGACCTGCCCCACGCTCCAGTCGAACTCCTGCACAACGTCGCCGCGAAGCCCGCACTGGCTTGATCCGCGGAAGCGGGCGGGCGGCACGCGCGGAACGTGGATCTCGTGCGTTGCGAAGTAAAGGAAGAACGGCCTGTCCTTGTTCTTCTCGATGTAGTCGACCGCCTTGGCGGTGATCGTCGCGGCTATGTCTTCATCCACCCACCGTGCCGCCTTCCCGCCGGCCATGTAGCCGATTCGACCGATGCCGTTGATTATCGTGCAGTCGTGGCCGTGGGAATGCTTCATCTTGAGCAGTTCCGGGTTTTCGCGTCCGGTGGGCTCCTTGCCGACCTTCTTTCCGTAGGCGACCTGGATCGGGTCGGCCGGGTCCAGACCGACAACGCGGTGGTTCTCGACGTAAACGCAAGGCACGCGGTCACCGGTTGCTGGGATGATGTACGAATAGTCGAAGCCGACCTCCAGTGGCCCGGGCTTGATCTCTCCGTTGTAGTCGACCTTGCCATCGCCCAGACCCAAATGCCATTTGCCGACGCAGCCCGTGGCGTAGCCGGCCCGTTTCATCATTGCCGGCAGCGTGAGGCGGTCGGTGTCGATGCTCAACTTGGCCAGACCGGACAGGATTCCCGTCCCGGGCTTTCGCCATGCGTACTGGCCGGTGAGCAGCGAGTACCGTGTTGGCGTGCAGGTGGCAGCCGAGGCGTGGGCGTCGGTGAACCGCACGCCCTGAGTGGCAAGTTTGTCGATGTTGGGCGTCTTGACCTTCGTCGCGCCGTAACAGCCGACGTCGCCGTAGCCGACGTCGTCGGCAAGTATGACGACCACGTTAGGCGTCGCCGGGGTTCTGGCCGCAGCACAGGCGGGTTCTTCGATGAGCCTGCCCAGGTGTCGTCCTGCGATTGCGCAGGCTGCGCCGAGGCCTGCGAGTTTCAGGAAGTCGCGTCTACTGGCTATTCTGCGGTTTTTCATTGGTCGGTTTCCTGACGGTGTTCTGTCTGCTGAAGCGGAAGAAACTTGGCTGTTTTACCGAGGGGCGGGTTATGGCTTGTGAGCTTCCGGCCCGCCCATTCGTTCGAGCAGCAGTCTGTGCAGCGCCGGGATGGTCGCGCGGTGGTCGCCGCAGATGTAATGGCTGGTCCCGCCATCGGCCACGGTGCGGACGAGGATCGTCTTGTATGGACGGTAGTAGTACTCCGGGCGATCCTTGGCGGCTTCCGTATGGTAGTTGTCGCCCAGTGGGATGAGGTCGAATACCGCCGATGTGAACTGTCCGATGGATCTGCCGTCCCGGGCGGCGACATTGCGGGCCATCGCAAGGGCCTTGAGGTAGACCTCCGGGCCCATGACGGCAGAGCCGAGGCAGAGGATCACGCCGCGGTCGAGATTCTCGATGACCTTGGAGTATATGAGAAAGTCGCGGTAGCTGGCTTCGCCGATGGCGGCTCCGTCGCAATTGGGGTGCTCGTGGGTTATGTCGTATCCGACGCCGACGTGTACGGTGGCGGGGACGTTCGCCTCGTACGCGGCGGCGAAGATCGACACATCCTTGTGGGGGCAGTTCTCGGTCGTGGCGACGTGGGCGCCTAGCGCCTCGCCGTAGCCCAGCCCATTGGCGTTGCCTTGACGGACGATGTCGTTTATCTCGCCGGTCTGTCGCCACAGTCCGAACTGGCCCTGGGATATATACCGGGCGACGGATTCGGTCGTCGCGCCGATGCGGGCCAACTCGTAGTCGTGTATCCCGCACGCGCCGTTCATTGCCACCACGCTGACCCAGCCTCGGCGGATGAGGTCGATGATGTATCGGCTGAGGCCTTGTTTGATGACGTGTGCGCCCATCATCACCACCACCGCCGATCCGCGGGCGTTCGCGGCGGCGATGGCGTCGGCCAGGGCGGGCAGATGCGGATGCTCGAACGCCATCGGCGCCTCGCCCAGCGCCAGCAGCCTGGTCAGGTCCATGTCGTGGTTCCGTTGCTCCAGCGGAAGGAGGCTCAGCCTTCCGCGATCGAAAACTGGATACTTGCTGGGCATATCATGTGTTCCGTTGGGTTTCGGTACTCTTTCGCCCCTCGCCGAATCGAAGGGCACGAACGATAGAATAGATCAGGCGAGATTCCGCGTCGAGTGAAAGTCGTAGAATCCGCCGCTCTTGACGATGGGCCTGTTGCGTCGAGTTCTTGCCTTTGAGCTCCGAACAGGCGACAATCATGCGGCATCGCGTGCAGGAGCGTTTTTTATGAGAGACCCGGTAGAGGCAATCAGGCTTTACGTAGTTCACCCCGATCGTAACGGGCTGCACCTGCGCCAACTCGCTGAGAAATTGGCTGAGTTCAAGCCCGACGCGGATGGCCTGATCACCGCACGGTCGCGCGAGCGGAATGTGGTCGAGGCAGCCGAGCCGATCGCCCGGTACATCTACCTTGTCTGGGGCGGCAGGTCCGGGCCGGAAACCTACGCCCCGCGCATGTACGAAATTCTCCTGAGCCTCCAAGGCCGGATGCGAGGTATGGTGCCGCATGATGCGTGGGATTACGCCCTGGCGGCGATGGGCGAGGACATTCGCCTGCGACTGAAGAAGGCCGGCGATATCACGATCGACCCGGACATGGAAACGGCGTTGATGCACCGTTTCTTCGACAGCCTTGCCGAGCACCAGTACCTCCACGACGTGGCCGAGAAGATAATGGAGCTTCACTGGCACCGCCGGCATGCGCTCGGGGCGATTACCACCGAGGAACTTGGGCAGTCCAGCGAGGCGATGGAACTGCGTGGCGATCCGAAGATCGAGAAGCACCTCGAGCGCCTGGCCCGCGAGGGCTTGGCAACTTACATCGAGCAGGCGAACATCGGTTGGGGCAAAATCGAAAACGTGTTCGACCCGGTGATCGTGCTTCGCGACCGTATAGAGATACAACTCAATCTTGGCGGCAAGAACGCCCACACGTGGGAGGAATCCGCATGGCGCCTGGCCGACTTGATCGAGCGTCGTTTCGGCACGACCGCAGCGAGGCGGCAAGCCCGGGCCGCGCGAGCAGGCTGGGGCGCCGCCGAGTCCGGCGAGGCCTATATCTGACGCGCCGTGAGCGAGCTTTGGAGTTCGCCAGATTGCGGACAAGTCGGTTGTACAAGGTTGCCCCGTTGGGGATAATGAGGTTTGACGCCCGCATTGTGAATTGAAGTGCATTGATCAGATTACGTCCGAGTTGGCGGTTACGAAGCGGAGAATCAACATGATTCGTATTTGGACCTGTTTGCTTTGCGTCGGAATGCTGCTGGCTGGCTGCAGCGACAGTGATGAGCATGTCGCGAAACAGCGGAAAGACCTCAAGTCCAAATCCCCGATTGTTCGGGCTCGGGCCGCCGACGAAATCGGCCAGGCCGGCCCGAGTGCTGTCCGGTCGTCCATGAGGCAGTTGGTCGTCGCCATCAAGGACGACAGCCCGGCCGTCCGCTCGATGGCCGCCCAGTCGCTCGGACAGATTCCGCCCGAGCAGGCCTCCGAGGTGGTGCCCGTGCTGAGCGAAGCACTCGCCGACACCGATGCCGGCGTCCGCCACAAGGCTGCGCTCGCGCTGAGCAAGATCGGCCCCGCTGCCGCCCCGGCTGCCGGGCAACTGACCAAGATGCTCCGCGATGGCGATCACAAGGACGGCTGGTGGGCGACCGAAGCCCTGGGCAGATTGGGCCCCCAGGCCGCCGTGGCGGTTAACGACCTGATGGGTGAACTTGAGTCGCCTATTGCCAGAAACCGCAGCCGGGCCGCGTGGGCGCTCGGCAATATCGGACCGGTCGCAGCCCCGGCCGTGGCACAACTTGCGGCGCTTACCAGCGATCCGGACGCGGCCGTTCGCATGTCGGCCGTGACGTCGCTGGGACAGATAGGCTCGGCCGCCGCATCCGCCCGCGCCGCTGTCCAGGCCCTCCTTCGCGATCCCATCGCTGATATTCGAGGCAGCGCCGCACGCGCGCTTAAGCAGATCGACGGCACCAAAGTTGGCCCACAAGAGTAAAGGCGGAAAGGGAATCCAGCATGAAAATCCATACTGCCCTGTCGGGCATATCCGCGGCATTGGTTGTGTGCCTTACGGCAGGCGGGATGAGTCGTGGGGAGCAGACACAGCCGCCCACGGCTTGGCCTTCCTGCGTGCCTGACGGATGCCCATTCCGGCAATCGTCCCGGTTTGCGGGGGTTACCTTCACCGGCCGGCACAGGGAATATACGAACGCCGACACGTGGTATCCTTCCTGGGCGTCTGACGGCAACCTGTATTCTCCTTGGACAGACGGCCGGATCGGTAAGGAAGCCTGCGGGTCGGGCGGTAAGAACTCCCGGACCGGGCAGGCCAGGATTACCGGCGAAGATCCGATGGACCTGCAGGTCATTTCGTTGGGAACGTATCCAGGTCCGGCGAAACCTTATGGCGGCAGGTATCCCTGCGGATCGCTTGTTCACGACGGTACGTGGTATCATGGAAGCTACTGCCTGGATCGCCATCGCGGCCCGTGGGATATCATGGGACCCTTCGTGGGATTCCGCACTTCTACCGATTTCGGCAAGACGTGGAAAGACTGCCCGCTATCGGGCGAGAACCCGTTGTTTGCCGAATCGGGCAAGGGCGATTCCAAGGTCAGGATCGGCGCGCCCCATTTTGTGGACTTCGGCAAGAACATGCAGCACTCGCCGGAGGGCAAGGCCTATCTCGTCGGCCATGGGGCCGAGAGTCAGACGGCCGATTGCAGTTGGATCTCCGGTGACCAGGTGTACATGGTTCGCGTCGTGCCGACGCCGAGCAACATCAACGACAAGTCGAAGTACGAGTTCTTCGGCGGGCTCGATAGCGGGGGCAAAGCGATCTGGGCCGATGACTTTTCGAAGATCAAACCGCTCATCCAGTGGAACGACAATTGCGGCTGTGTGACGGCGACTTACAACGCGCCTTTGAAGAAGTACTTCATGTGCATCTCATACGGGGGCAAACGTGGCGGGGGGGGCAAGACCGATTACGACACCTACGTGCTCGAATCCGACGCACTGACCGGTCCGTGGCGCATGGTGACGTACCTCAAGAGCTTCGGCCCGCAGGCCTACTTCGTGAATCTGCCTTCAAAGTTCATCAGCAAAGATGGCAGAACCATGTGGCTGTGCTATTCAGCCAATTGGAGCCGCCAGAAAGACAAGGGCAAGCCGAAGGGAAGCCGCTATGCTCTGTGCCTGCAGGAAATCCAATTGAAACTGAAGTAGTGATGTAACTCGGGTCCGCGGCGGCTCCAGAAAGAATGAAATGCGAACTGAGATAACCAGTCGTTACTATCGCACCTTCACCAACCAGGCCGTCGATCGCGTGCCGGACATCGAGTTTGGTTACTGGCCGCAGACCATCCGTCGGTGGGTGCGCGAGGGAATGAAGCTCGAACTGACGTCCGATGAGCAGAACCAGATGTTTTTGGAAAAGCTGGACGACTTCCTGGGTTTCGACAAGCTCGACCACTGCGGCATGGGGCTCAACGTGGACCTCAACCCGAAGTTTGAAGAAAAGGTCATCGAGAAGCGGGAGCACTCAGTTGTAATGCTGGATTCCAACGGCTGTCTCGCGGAGTGTTTTCCCCACGACGTCGAGGAGAGCTCCATCCCGCACTTCATCAAATTCGCCATTGAGACGCCCGACGACTGGAAGCGCCTCAAGGAACGTCTTCGCATCGACGATCCGTCACGGGACGTCAAGCCTGAAACGATCGATCGCCTTCGCAAGTCAGCCGCCGAGGGCAAGATGGTCAATTGCGGGTGTCCAGGCCCGTATGGCTGGCTTCGGAAGTTTATGGGCTTCGAGAACCTCTCGCTTGCCTTCTATGAATATCCCGAGATGATCCACGACATGGTGGAGCACATTACCGAGATGTCTCTTTACCAGCTTGCCCAACTGCCCGCCGACGTGCCCGTGGATCACTCCGGCTGGTGGGAGGACATGGCATGCAAGAACGGGCCATTTGTGGGGCCACAAATGTTCCGCGATTTTCTCCAGCCGTGCTACCACGCCATCGGCAAGGAGCTTCGCAAGCATGGCTGTGAAATCGGCATTGTGGATTGTGACGGCAATCCGCATGATATTGTCGCCAACTGGCTGGAAGAGGGCGTCAATATCATGTTCCCGCTGGAGGTGGCCGCGGGAGTGGACCCGTTTGCCTGGCGGAAGGAGTTCGGCATGGAGTTGCGTTTGCGTGGAGGCATCGCCAAGGCCCCGCTGGTTGAGGGCGGCCAAGCCATTGATCGCGAGTTGGAACGCATCAAACCCCTGATGGAGCAGGGGGGATACATCCCGCACCTGGACCACCTGGTGCCCCCGGACATTTCTTACGGGAACTACCAGGAATACCTCGAAAAGAAACGCAAGCTCATCGGTAAGGAGTGATCCACAAAACCGGCGGCAGTTCTGGAAGTCAGCTCATGGCAGCCCGTCAGGGGGCAGCCGGTCTTTCCGCGTGGCTTTTACGTGTCGTCGTCATGTGAGGCAGAGAGCCTTACCCGATCCAGCATCATTCATATTTCAGTGTCCATTGAACATCCGTATTGGCGGCCGCGGATAGTGTCAGGCAACTCAGGCTGGCGACTGGGTGGGGGGTAAGTTCGCACTTGCCGCCTTTGGCCTCTGCCTTTAGGACCTTGAATGCGTTGTTGGCGACAACGATCGTGAATGGATCTCCTCCGATCACCTTGGCGGTGCCACTCAAAGTCTTTGTCTTGGCGTCCCAGCGGACATCCTTCAGATCAACCCATCCCTGAAGGATGTGGCGGTTCGTGCTGATGACCTGGGGAAATGGTGTAGCTTTGCGCAGGGACACCATTGCACAGCAGTTCTGGCTTAGCTCTCGCTCGATTCTCGCGGTTCCCGGGAGCTTGCCGAGGTATGTGTCAGACCAGAACTCGTAGGCGTGATAGTCCGCTTTCGAATCCAGACCAACGGCGTTATTTACCCGTTTGCCACTGATAGCAGTGGAAACCACGACCTTCTCTTCTGTTGTATTGTAGAACGCGATCTGGTGCCAGTCGGACGTAAGTTCCAGGTCGTACACTTGTGGGTTGACTATCCCGGTAAAGGCATCGAGCGGCCTGGCGGTCTTCGGCTCAAGATAATGCGGATAAATACGAGACACATCATGGGTGATCTCGGGCGTAAACAGCGAGAAAGAGGTAGAAAGGTCAAGACGACCGCTGGTGAGATAGATCATGGTGAGCAGGGACTTGCGAATCTCGGGCGAAACATTGTGGATGGCTTTTGTGTCAGGATAATAGTTGAAGACTGTTCGGTTCTTGTACCATCGCAGTCCGCTGATGGATACCATGGCCGGGTCGTATTTGTTGGAATCCCACCAGGTGCGCTGGGTATCTACCACTCCGGCGGTCATGTCAAGGCAGGGGCGTTTGGATTCTCCCATGTTGCGTTCGTCGATCAGGCCGTCTTTTCCCATTGCCTCGCGCAACAACTCAAAGGCCCGGCGGTAGGCGGAATTGCAGGTGGCGTAACGGTCGTCGAAGCCTCCTTCGGGGCGCCAGGCGCTCGCGGGATAATCGACCTTCACCCCGCGAATGCCGTCATCGCTCAGCTTGCGCCAGGCCTTGACGAAGTGTTTTGAGAACTCTTTGTCGGTGTAGTCGTACGTGACGTAAGGCTGATTGTGGGGATGCTTCTGTCTACGCTTCTTGCCGGGGACCCGCTTGTCAACTTCGGACCCATCATTGAAAAGCATGTACTGTGGGTATTTCCGCGCGAAATCATCGGACGGCATGCCAAGCTGCATGTAGATGTAGGGGATTCCATTGTTTGAAGTCATGGCCTTGCTCCACTTGGCGATGGAGTCATATGGCGGAACCAGATGCTTGAACGTTCGCATATGGGCATCATCCCACCAGCCTTGCTCCGTATCGTTGTGATATTTGTCCGGTTCGAGACGCAACGACACCTTTGTGTATTTCGTCAATCCACACTTGTTGGCATGGTCAAGTTCACCGATCAGCTTTGCCGAGTTGTTGACATTGG
>CAZMBZ010000022.1:0-30119 GCA_964564285.1 uncultured Planctomycetaceae bacterium
GCAGCGGGCAATCGGCATCGAACAGGGCGCCGTCCAATACGTATTGGCCTGCGTAGACGGGCTCGAAGGCGCCGTGCCCACCGAGGCCAACACTCCCGCCAACGGCGTGATCGTCGGTAACGGACTGTTCTGGATAATCCGGCCTGACTTCGACGACAACACTGTGCAGGGCTACGGCATCGTTGACGAAGCGTCGAAGATCAACATCAACTACGCCGGCGAAGACGTGCTGATGATGCTGCCCAGGCTGCTGGGCGAAGACGCCGGGGCAATCATCGACTGGCGCGACTCGGACAGCAGCCTCTCGTCCGGCGGGGCTGAGAGCGAGTACTACCTGACCATGCCCGACCCATACCAGTGCAAGAACGGACCGCTGGAGACGGTGGAAGAACTGCTGCTGATTCGGGGCATGCTGCCGGAGGTGCTCTACGGCGAGGACACCAACCGCAACGGCATTCTGGACAAAAACGAAAACGACGCCGACGAAAGCTACCCGCCAGACAACAACGACGGCACGCTGGACCGCGGGATATACGACCTGGTGACCGTCTACAGCAGCGAGCCGGGGTCCGGGTCGGGAGGCTCATCGTCGAGTTCGCAGTTGGTGGACGTCAACAATTCCTCATCGAACCAGTTAAGGAAGGTCTTCGAGGCGAGCCTCTCTGCCAATCGGCTGGAAGAAATCGTCGCCAAGACCAGGACGCTCAGGCCGTTCAAGAACGTGCTGCACTTCTACTACCGAACCGACCTCACTTACGATGAGTTCAAGGCCTTCGCCAACGACCTGACCGCCAACCAGCCAAGTTTCGGCGGTGGCGGCAGCAGTACCAGCAGCGTCAAACGCGGGCTGATCAACATCAACACGGCCAGCCGGGACGTGCTGCTGTGCCTGCCAGGCATAGGCGATCCCGAGGCCTCCGCTTTGCTCCAGCGACGCACCGACCAGACCGCCGAGGAAGGCATCGCGTGGGTGGTCGAGGCGCTCAGCGAGGAAAGGGCCGTGGAGATTGGTTCGCTCATCACGAGCCATTCGTACCAGTTCTCAGCCGACATCGTCAGCGTTAGCAGCAACGGTCGGGCATTTCGACGGTGCAGGATTGTCGTCGATGCACGGGAAAGCCCACCGCGCCTGGTTTACCGTCGCGACCTTACGAGTCTGGGCTGGCCGCTGGATCCGGATATTCTGGATGCGTTGCGGACCGGCGCGGCCATGGAAGACGTTCTCGAAGCGACCACCGGTCTGGAGGTCCGGTAGCATGTTGTCAAAACGTAGAATCCTGGGCCTGGCGGTAAATGGCCGATCTATCACTGCCGTCGAATTGACGCCGCTTAACGGCGGTGCCGACGCCACGCGCGCCGCGGAGTTCGTCTTCCCGGATGGTCTTGGGCTTCAAGAGCCGGCCCGTTTGGGCAAGGCCCTGCGGCAGTTCCTCAAGGACAACAAGTTCGGCGCATCGCGCTGCATTCTGGGACTCGACGCGCGCGCCCTTACGGCCCGCGACAAAGCCCTGCCTCCCGGCGTCGGCGACCAGGTGCGCCAGGTGCTCTCGCTGGCCGTAGAGCGGGAGTTTGCATCGGACATCAAGGACCTCGTGGTCGATTACGCCCCGGCTGACCATGGCAGGGATACGGCATCGGCCCTGCTGGTCGCGGCCCCGCGAGTCGTCATCGAGCAACTCACGACGATGACCCAAACCGCGGGACTTCGCGCCGAGGGGATCACGGCGTCGACGATGGCCCTGGCGGCTGGGAGTGCCGAGCCCGAACAACTGATCCTTCGCGTTTTCGGCGGCGGGGCGGAACTTCTGACCGAGTCACCAACGGGCGTGCGAACCATGCGCCCCCTGACCGTACCCCCCGCTAAAGACGGAGCGACTGGAGAATGGCTCGACAGCCTCGTCGCGGAACTCAGGCGAGTGGTCATGCTGCTCCCGGACGACACGTCCGGCAACCGTAAGCGCCAACTGTTAATATGGAACGAAGCCCAACTCGACGAGGGCGACCGCGACATCCTGGCCGATCGGCTGGGCCTGTCAGCCCGGCTGGAATCCGTGCCGACCGGCGTCCACACCAACGGCCTGGGCGCGTCGCACCTGCCCGGGCAGTTCTGCGCCGCATCCGCAGTTGCCCTGGCGGGCGTGAAGGGGCAGGATCTCCCGGTGAACTTCCTGCGCTCGCGCCTGAGCCCGACCGCCAAGTCAGCCCTGGGCCGCCAGATCGCACTCGGGGCGGCACTGGCGGGCATCTTGGTTCTCGCCGGCGCCTGGCTGGTGTGGGACTGGCAGAACGACCGCGCCGAAATCGCCAGAATGAACGCCAGAATCAGCCTGCTGGCTCCGGCGAGAACCGAAGCTCAGAGCGTCATCAAACGCACAAAGCTGGCCCGGACCTGGTACGACAGAAGGCCGGCATTCCTTGAGTGCGTCAAGGAAATCACGCTCGCGTTTCCGTCGGATGGAATAATCTGGGCCACGAGAGTAACCATACAGGACCCCGAAGAAATGAAGGTCGTCCTGGCCGGCAAGGCCGTCAGCGAAACCGCGGTGCTAGACGTGCTGGACCGCATCAAGGAAAACCCGCGAATGTCGCAGGTCAAGTCGCTCTACCTCCGCCAGGCCGGCAGGGATGGGCGAGAGAAGGCGTTCGCAGTGAGTTTCTCTTACGGGGGATCGGACTAGACATGGTTTTTTCCAAGAGAGAACAAATCGTCTTCATACTGACGGCCGTGGCGATAACGGTGCTGGTGCTCGACCGGTACGCCCTGACGCCACTGCTGGCGGCGCGCGAAAGCGCCGCCATCCTCAGGACAAAACTCACCGGCGAACTCGAGACAACCGACGCCTTGCTACGCCAGCGCAAAGTGCTGGGCCGCAAGTGGCGGGAGATGCTCGTAGGCGGCATGAAGGCCCGGCGCGAGGAAACCGAGAGCCAGGCGATGCACGCGGTCCGCAACTTCTCGCATGAGGCGGGGCTGAAGCTGGAGTCGCTGTTGACACCGCAGAACCGATCGACGGACAATACCGCCCTTTCGGAGGTGTACGTTCACGCCGCGGGCACCGGGTCCATGCGGGCCGTGTCGGGTTTCATCCGGCGACTGGAAACCGCGAAGTTCCCGCTGAAGATACTCTCGCTGCAAATCAGCAGCCGCAAGGAAGGCACGGACGACCTCCAGGTGAAAGTCGAGTTCTCTACGCTGTACGACGCCGACGCCGCCCGGATATCAACCCCGCAAGCCAAGGTTACCGCAGCCATGGGAGGCCAGGACAAATGACCCTCGGACAATCGCTCATACGCATGACGGGCATCCTGGCGCTGGCATCGGCGGCGCTGGCGGGACCCAGCTCGTCGCCCGAACGATCCGCCACACCCGCAGACGCGCCGTCCGCTAAGACTGACAAGTCGGCCAGGGCGGACTTCAGCATCCTCGTACAGCGAAACATCTTCGACCGAAACCGTCGCGCGCCTGTCGTCCGTAAGCCCCAGGCCCCGCGCACCAAGCCAGCATATACGCCGCCGAAACCCGTCGACGCCGACGTGTACTTTGTACTCAGGGGCATCGCGCTGGAAGGCTCGCAATTCACCGCCTTCTTCGAAGACGCCAGGTCCGGCAAGATACTCCAGGTCCGTCCTGGCGACGTCGTCGGCAAGGGTCGCATCCAGGCCGTCAATATCGACTCAGCGCAGTACCAGCGAGGCGAGAAGCTCACCGTCATTCCGGTCGGCCATACCTTGACGGGCTCCAGGGCTCCCAGCGCCGGGTTCGAGACGCCCGCCCCAAGCCCGACTGCGAGCACAGCAAGGCCGACCGCGCCGACGACAGGGTCCTCGGCAACTACACAGCCAACCACCGCCCCGGCCGGCAAGCCCACTTCGGCGCCGGCGTCCAGCGGTCCACAGGATATTCTCGAAAGAATGCGCCGTCGGCGCCAGCAGGAGTTGGGAAGATGAGCATACGACCATCGGAGACAGCCGCAATGCAAGAAACAACGCCGCGCACCCGACGTATCAGCTCGCACCTGCTCGCCATGCTTGTCGCCGCGTGCCTGGGCTTGCAGGCCCTCGATGCCCGAGGACAAAACGCACCCCCAGCCACGGCGCCGACGACAATGCCCGCCAGCGCCCCGGCAGCGGCGACAACCACCGCGCCAACCGGTGCGCCGGCAACCGCGCCGGCACCTGAGGGACCCGTGTTCCGTAACGGGCAGGTGCTTCCCAGCGGACAGATTCTGCTGAACTTCCAGAACGTCCCGTTGCGGGAAGTGCTGGTGTACCTCTCAAAAGCCACCGGCCTGATCGTCGTGGGCGAGCCGGTCCTGGAAGGCAAGGTCACCGTCATCAGCCGGGCGCCCATAAGCCTGCCCGAGGCGGTGCTGCTGCTGGACACCGTCCTGCGTCAGAAAGGCTACGCGGCGGTCTACACCGGGCGGAACCTCAAGATTGTCGCCCTTGCGCAGGCAGCCAAGGAGAACATTCCCGTTCAATTCGGTAACGATCCCGCCAAGCTCACCGTCTCCGACCGTATGGTAACGCAGGTGATACCAATCCGCTTTGTCGATGCGATGAAACTGCGAACCGACCTTGCGGCGCTACTGCCCGCCACAGCGGTAATGTCCGCAAACCAGGCCAGCAATTCGCTGATCCTCACCGACACCCAGGCCAACGTCCGCCGGATCCTCGAGATTATCGCAAGCCTCGATGGGCAATTGGGCGCCGAAGCCACCGTGAAGGTCTACAAGCTCGAATACGCCGACGCCACAACCACCGCCAAGCTGATAACCGACCTGTTCGCGTCAGACCAAAACCAGCAGCAGAGCCAGCGACGGTTCCCATTTATGTTCGGCAGGGGCGGAGACCGAGGCGGAGACCGAAATCGCGACAGCAGTAGCACGAGCAGGCAGACCAAGGTTACAGCCACGGCAGACACGCGAACCAACAACCTCGTCGTCAGCGCCTCGCCGGAAGCGCTGACCGTCATAGACGGCATCGTGAAGGAACTGGACTCCAACCCCACGGCCGAGGAGGCCGTCTTCATCTACCCGCTCAAGAACGCACAAGCCGAGAACGTCGAGGCCGTGTTGAACAATATCTTCGGGGCCGGCACCACGTCCGGCAGGAGCAGTTCGACGTCCGGCCGGGGCTCAACCACAAGCTCGCGGTACGGTTCATCATCGTCCGGTTCGCGATTCGGGTCCTCGTCGTCCAGCTCACGGTTTGGGTCATCGTCGAGTTCGCGGTTCGGATCTTCATCGACCGGATCGCGGTTCGGGTCATCCTCAACCGGGTCGCGGTTCGGCGGATCCACTTCACCTTCCGGCAGGAGCTCGTACTCGCTCGGTGCGGCGGGGGCATCCGCCAGCGACCTGGCAGGGCAGGTATTCGTCGTGGCCGACGTGGACACCAACAGCCTGCTGGTTCGCACAGCCAGCAAGAACTTCGACCGCGTCCAGGCGATTCTCGCAGAATTGGACCGCCCGACGCGGCAGGTGCTGATAAAGGTCCTCCTGGCCGAGGTGACGCACGACAACACGACGGACCTGGGCGTGGAATTTTCCGCGTTGAACATCGGCATCGGCAGTTCGACATCTTCCATCGGTACCGATTTCGGCGTAGGCGCCGCCTCAGGCGGGCTGGTCACCAAGGTCGTCGACGCCGACTTCACGGTCACGCTGAGGGCACTGGCGACGGTTGGGCGGCTCAACGTCCTCTCGCGCCCGTACATCCTGGCCAGCGACAACCAGGAGGCCTCCATCACCGTCGGCAACATCGTGCCGTTCATCCGCGACTCCCGCATCACCGAGACCGGCCAGACCATCAACACGATCGAGTACGAGGACATCGGCATCATCCTGGACGTCCTGCCGCACATCAACCCGGAGGGCCTGGTCATAATGGACGTCGCCCCGGAAATCTCCACGATGACCGGCACGACCGTGCCAATCAGCGAAACCGTCAACGCGCCCGTCTTCGCCAAACGGTCCGCCATGACGCGAGTAGCCATTCGCAACGGCCAGACCATTGTCATCGGCGGGCTCATGGAAGACCGCCTCATCGACACGATCGAGAAAGTGCCAGGCCTCGGCGACATGCCTTGGATAGGCCCGCTGTTCAGGCGAACCATCAAGACCAAGTCCAAGACCGAACTGCTGATCTTCATCACGCCACACGTGGCCGCCCTGCCGGAGCAGCTCAAGAAAATGGCCAAGGAAGAGAAGAAGGGCAGCAAAGAATTCAACAAGCCCGAGAATAAACCCGCCCTCGACGAGCAACTCAAGGGAATGAAGCTCGGCGCGACTACTTTGCCGGCCCGCCCCACCACCTACCCGGCCATCATAATATCGGACCCGAAAAAACAATCCCCGGCAGATGGAGATACCGATGACCAAAGACCGTAGGACAACCCTGGCGGCGTGTCTGCTAGTCCTGGCTGCAACGCTGGCGGGATGCAAATTCGAACGCGTCGAGCCCGAGCCGACAAACGCCGGACTGATTCCCATGCTCGACCCGTGCGCCGAACGCCTGCACGATATCGCCGGCACGCTGCTGCTTTATTGCGCAGCGACCGGCGACCTCCCGCCGGACATCGCCGCCATCAAACGAACCGGCGGTGAGGCATGCCCGCCGCTTGAGTGCCCCGTTTCGAAGGAACCCTACGTCTACAACCCCGCCGGGCTGACGATCCCAGGCCAGCCCGGCCTGCTCGTGCTCTACGACGCCACGCCCAGCCACAACGGCAAGAGATGGGGCCTGATCGTCGGCCAGGCCGCTCGCAACAAACCTCTGGAGGTCCGAGTAATTCTCCTGCCAGACAATGCCGTGGTCACGTCTCCGACAAAACCAAACGCAAACACTTCTGAATAATATCTTTACGTCTCAAGAACCAATCCAGTAATTGCAGACAATATCCCTGAAAACCCGGCTTTTCAGGGCATTTTCCAGGCCATGCAACGGAAGCTCTGTCTTTTTCGGCAGATAGGCGTTTTCCGCAATCCGGCTGTACGTTTCTTACGTTTTTTCTACTACATTTCGACTTGACTGTCGATATGGGTACTATATATTGGGCTTTGAGGTTGTTGACCCAGACTTTCTCGTTTTGCGATGTGCCGCATTCATATCTGGGCCTCGGCTTTTTATCGCAAGATCGGAAGAATCGCGCCAGAACGCGTTTGGTGGTCGGTTTGTTGGTGGATGCGGCAAAAACCGAACCCCAAGCATTCATTGACCTGAAGCATACAGCCTTCCCGCCTGCCACGCGATTGTGGGCGACGCGCTCAAAGTGATCTGTTTCAACTAGTTCGGCCGTACGGAAACTGGCCCGAAGGGAGTCGCATCGATGTTCGAACGGATTCGAAAACGCGATGGGCGGGTTGTGCCATTTAACCCTGAGAAGATCACCCACGCGATCTACAAGGCAGCCGTCGCTTGCGGTGGAGAGGACTACGCCCGGGCCGAGCAACTCTGCGGGCAGGTCAGCAAGCTTGCAGCCAAAAAGGACCTTGGCGAAATCCCCGAGGTCGAGCAGGTCCAGGACCTCATCGAGAAGGTCCTGATCGAGAACGGCCACGCCCGCACGGCCAAGGCGTTCATCCTCTACCGCGAGAAGCGATCCGGCGCCCGCAGCCTTAACGCCCTGGTCGGCGCGACCATCGACTTGTTCAAAGGCTATCTCGAGGACAGCGACTGGCAGACTAAAGAGAACGCCAACCAGCAGCGGTCCGTCAACGGCCTGAACAACTACGTACGCGAGTATTTCACCAAGCACTACTGGCTGCACGAGATATACCCAGTCGAGGTCCGCCGCTGCCACGAATCCGGCGATGCCCACATCCACGACCTCGGTTTCCTAGGCCCGTACTGCGCCGGATGGGACCTGCGACAGCTTCTCATTCAGGGCTTCGGGGGCGTACCTGGCAAGGTCGAGTCCAAGCCCGCCAGGCATCTGCGAAGCTTCCTGGGCCAGATCGTCAATTCCACGTTCACCACCCAGGGCGAGGCGGCCGGGGCACAGGCCTGGAGCAGCTTCGACACCTACTGCGCGCCGTTCATCCGCAAGGACAACCTCACCTACGACCAGGTCAAGCAATCCCTTCAGGAGTTCATTTTCAACCTGAACGTGCCAACCCGCGTGGGTTTCCAGTGCCCGTTTTCCAACCTCACCTTCGACCTGACGGTGCCCGGCACACTTGCCAACCAAGCCGTCATACTCGGCGGCGAGATTCTCGAAGGCGCCAAGTATGGCGACTACCAAGAGGAGATGGACCTCTTAAACCGCGCGTTCTGCGATGCGATGATGGAGGGCGACGCCAAGGGCAGGGTCTTCACGTTCCCCATCCCGACGATCAACATCACGCGGGACTTCGACTGGGACAGCCCGGCCTTCAATGCCTTCATGGAAATCACCGCGAAGTATGGCATTCCGTACTTCGCCAACTACGTCAATTCCGACCTGTCGCCCGAAGATGCCGTGTCGATGTGCTGCCGGCTTAGGATCGACACCTCCAAACTCCGCAAGCGCGGTGGCGGGCTCTTCGGCAGCAATCCGCTGACCGGGTCGATCGGCGTCTTCACGGTGAACCTGCCTCGCATCGGCTATAAGGCGCGATCGAAGGCCGACTTCCTGAACCGACTCCACGAGATCGTGGAACTCGGGCGCATTTCGCTGGAGATCAAGCGAAAGGTCGTCGAGAAGCAAACCAACGCGGGGCTTTACCCGTACTCGGCCCACTACCTGAAAGCTATCAAGGACCGCACGGGCGAGTACTGGTTCAACCACTTCGCCACAATCGGCATTGTGGGCATGAACGAGGCCCTGCTGAACTTCATGGGCTGCACCATCGCCGACGAGCAAGGCCAGGCCTTCGCGCTCGAGGTAATGCACTTTCTGCACGCCGAGCTTCAGCGAATACAGGACGAGACAGGGCACGTATACAACCTCGAAGCCACCCCGGCCGAGGGAACCGCCCACCGCCTGGCCAGGCTGGACCGCCAGCATTACCCGGATATCATCACCGCCGGCGACGACGCGCCGTACTACACGAACTCCACGCAACTTCCCGTCGGGTATACCGACGACATCTTCGAGGCCCTCGAGCTTCAGGACGAACTCCAAACGCTTTACACCGGCGGCACGGTGCTGCACCTGTACCTCGGCCAGGCCATCGACGACGTGAATTTGTGCAAGCAACTCCTTCGCCGTTCGGTAACGCGGTTCAAGCTGCCATACCTGTCCATCACGCCCACGTTCAGCATATGTCACGAGCACGGCTACCTCAGCGGAGAGCACTTCCAGTGCCCCATCTGCGGACAAGACTCCGAGGTCTGGTCGCGAGTTACAGGCTACCTGCGACCGGTGCAAAACTACAACGATGGCAAGAAGGCCGAGTACTTCGAACGTCGCAAGTTCGCCATGCCGGAGCCCGTAGCATGAGAATCGCCGGGCTGGAAAAATGCTCGTTCGTCGACTACCCCGGCTGCATCTCAGCCGTGGTTTTCACGCCGGGCTGCAACCTGAATTGCTTCTACTGCCATAACCGCCAACTCATCACCAACGACCCCCTCGACGCCGCGGACCCCGCCTGCCAAAGTTTCTCGCCCGAGTCCGTCACCGACCTTCTCGCCCGGCGACGCGGCATGCTGGACGCCGTGGTCGTAACCGGCGGCGAGCCAACGCTTCAGCCGGACCTCGACACCTTCCTCGCCTCGGTGCGAGACATGGGCTTTAAGGTCAAGCTCGATACCAACGGCACGCACCCGACTGTCCTGGAAAAGCTGCTCGATAAACACCTCGTGGACTTCGTGGCCATGGATGTCAAGGCACCCACCGACCTCTATGATCGAATCTGCGGCGTGCATGTGGACCAGTCCGCCATCAGCCAATCCATTGCACTGCTGCTGGCCGGGCGGGTCGGATACGAGTTCCGCACGACCTTCGCCCCGCCGCTCACCAGTGATGACATACTGCGAATCGCCCTGCGAATCCGCGGCGCTGAAAGCTACGTGCTTCAGCAATACCGTCCCAACGCCTGGGACCAAACCACACACGCCTATCCGCGAATGTTTGCCCGAGTCGCGGCGGCCCCGCACGACGACACCTACATTCGCGCCACGGCCGAGATGCTCCGACCCTTCGTCCGACACTGCTCCGTACGCGGCGTCCACACCGCAGCCCCCGTGGCCCGACCGGCGCCACCCGCCCGAAGCCGCCTAGGCCTGACCGCCACCTCGCAAGCCTGACCAGTGAAAAAGGACGACTTCTCTGCCCCTCCGAGGCAAGAAAAGGAATGGCGGAATCGCGATTGCGCCGTCCTGTTCCCACGGGCTCCGCGACACCAAGAGCGGCGCAGCTTCGTCCGTGGCTACAATCCAACACCCGGCAGAGGTGGCGGGCTGGCGGGGGCCAGTTTCCTGCAAACCACGCCAACCACGTCCGCAACCGTAATCAGGCCTTCTTGATCTGCTTGGGTCAGGTCCACATTGTACTCGGCCTTCAGCGCCACAAGCAGGGCGGACATATCGAACTCAGTGCCCTTGGGGCCGGCAGCCAGAAGGGAGTTCACGGTAATGGCCTCTTCCCGCCGGTCTGTCTGTACAGCCAGCACCTCCCTGATGTACCCAAAGATCGCGGATCGGTAGCTTCTGGGAGCTGAGACCAACTGTTCCATGCCCATCGAAGACACTACTTGGCTGTCAGTCACGAACCGATCCCCGAAACATTTCCGCACGTCGGCCAGGAAACGCGTCTCGTTGGCCGGCATTGGCGTCATGTTGATCCACTCGTCACCAGGCGTCTCAACCACAACAAAACCACCCTCATGAACGTAATAGGCCGTGCATAATGATGAATCGAGGTGAATATCGACAAGCCGCCGGCCGGCTGATATGATAACAGCTATGCCTATCAGAATCAGCACCAGCGGATCGAACACGCTCACACTACAAACGAACCGCCGAAAGAGACTGCTGAGTGCAATCGTAACCACTAAATGAAAACTGAACCAAAGCAGCAGCGACACCAACACCGGCGATCGCCATTGTGAGTACCGAACAATAAGACCCGACTCAGACACCTCCACTATTCCCCTGCCGGAAAATCTGCTTCGATGCCTCAGGTAGCCGGGATGTTCTCCCAGATCGACAACAAATGTGGTGGTGTAAATCGGAGCGGTCGTTTCGCCGGCTTCTGACGAATGAAGCGAAGTTTCGTTGCTCATCCCGCATCTCCCTGGTGAGTCTGCCAAGTCTGTGTCGGGACTGCCAGGACAACATCATCCCCATGACAGCCATCGGCAGCCTCCATAATTGTACAGTCGATTACGGCCCCGACAAGCATCAATTCACTCTCCCGCTGAAGAACCCTGCGAGGACCTGACAGAGAAGACCGCAAGCCAAAGGCGCGCTATGGCTGGACGCCAAAACTGCTCCCTTTTGGCGCGCAACCATCTCTTCCAGGCCGGGCAACGCGCCCAAAACGCTCGACTGGCGCGTATAAAACTCCTTGCCAACCAGTCAAATGACCCCATTGACGCGATGTTTGTACCGCGCAAACATGCTTTGCCATGCTTTCCAACCATCGATATACTTCATATAATACGTTACGCGCTCATTTGGACCGGGTTTTCGCGATCTTTACAAACTCGCTAAAGGAAACCCAACTATGCAACGTTTCTCCGCCGCCTGCCTCACGCTCGCCATCGGGTTTCTGTCCGCCATGAGCGCCGGATGCTTCCCTCGGCAACTCATCATCTGGTCGCCCGACGCCACCCGCGCCGTCGTTATGGACGCCAACTCGACCAGCCTCTGCCATGGCGATGGCAAACTCGCCCGAAGCCGCCCCGGCCTGACCGCCGCACAAGCCTGAGTATCGAGAAGGCCGACTCTTCTGCCCCGCCGTGGCAAGAACAGGGGCCTTCGCACTCACTGGATGACTACTCCGACTTTCAGAGAGGCTTCACCTTCCCTTCTTCCGGTGAAACCGGGATTTCACTACCGCTAACCTGATACCGAATCCAGCAGCACCGGCCGAGCCGAGTTTCAGTCCGCCGCGTGGCGGGGCGGACGAGCGATTGCCTTGTGCCGGTCTTCGTTTTCTTTGAACTTCCCGCTCCCGCCGCGCCACTTGATTGTAGATAAGGCACGGCAATCCGCATTCGGATACCATTAGGGCATGGACGAGCTTGTCAGGCAAGTAGAGGGCCTGTATCGCCGGCATGGACGGGCGATTGAAGGATATCTGCGCCGTCTGGTCGGGCCAAGTGATGACGCGGAGGATCTCCTGCAGGAAACGTTCGTCCAGGCCATTCGGTCCGGCGAGGCACTTTTGCGTGCGACCTCGCCGAGGGCCTGGCTGTTCGGCGTGGCCCGAAACGTCGGTATGAACGCACGACGACGACGAAAGGCTTTCGCCCCCCTGCCGGAAGACGTCGCCAGCCAGGCCAGGGCAGAAGACAACCCGCGACTGGACCGCATGAGACAGGCCATTGCCGCCCTGCCCGAGGCTCAGCGAGAGGCGCTCGAGCTTCGGCTGCAAGACGAGCTTTCGTACGAGGAAATCGCTGCCGTGACGAGCGTGCCGGTCGGCACGGTTCGATCGCGGCTGCATCACGCCGTCCGCCGACTTCGGCAAACGCTGGCACCCGGCGGCGGCAACGAGGCACAGACATGAAACTAGACGCTGAAACAGCCGACCGACTCTCACTGGACGCGGCCTTGGGCCAACTGGCCCCGGACGCCCAGGCATTGTGGGAGGCCTATGTCCGCGAACAACCCGAGTTGATGGAATCGGCCGGGATCGACCGCCGGACCGTCGCTCTCGCCCAGCAAGCCCTCGTCAGCACAGCATCGACGGGGACACTCGCCCCGCTGGAACCGATGCCCGCGCCGGCATCGCGGCGACTTGGCGCCCGACCGGCCGCGGTGTGGGCCGCGGCCCTGGCAGCGGGGCTGATCGTCGGCATGACGTTGGGGCTGCATCTCGCGCACAGCCCCGCCACAGAACCCGCCGGCGAAATCGGTCGGGCTCAGCGAGCCGCGCCGGAAACCAGCAACGCAGGCGCCATTGCACCCGCCGCTCCGGCGATGCCGACGGCGGCAACGACCCAAAGGCCGGGCAACGGGTTCTGGTCAACCGAAAGGCTCTACCGACATGCCAGGCAGACCAGGCCATCCGCACCTACCAACCGCAACGTGATATGGACATCACCCGTCAAACCGCCAATCTTGGGAGACGCACTATGAGCACTACAAGCACGATGAGCGCCGCAAGGCCCTTCACGCGACCGGCCACGAACTTCACCTTGCTCCTGCTGGGTATCGGGGCTGTCATGTCCTCCGGCTGCTGGCCAAGGCAACTGGTCGTCTGGTCGCCGGACGGCGGGCGGGCGGTGGTGATGGATGCCAACTCGACAAGCCTCTGCGACGGCGAGGGCAAGCTCGCCCGGCTGGACGTCGGCCCCGCCCAAGCCGCCGCCTGGATGCCGGATTCCAAACGCGTGCTGCTGGCGATAAGTAAGTCCGCCGGCACCTGGGCCGACCTCGCCAAGACGCTCGACGAGCCGACCCGCCAGGCCGTCATCGCCGCCGCCGACGATTTCGAAAAAGCCATGCTCGCTGCACCCGCCGACGCGACACTCACCGAGGACGACGCCGTCGAGCCCATCGTCAAAAAAGTCTTCGAAAATCGCGGCAGTCTCCTCACCGCCGCGCTGATCTACCTCCGCAACGCCAAGCCTGACGCACTGCGAAAGCGCCTCGGCGAGAAATGGAAAGAGCTCGACAAACTGTCGGTAGGCTACACCCGGCTAGGCCTGTTCGAACTCGACGGGCTGTCGCTCAAACCCGCTACGGTTATCCTCAATTCACTCAAGGGCATCCAGGAACTTCGCCTTTCACCCGACGGCAGAGCCGTGGCGTATGTAACCGGCTCGGACAGCGAGGAAAACAGCTTCACGCTGTGGCTGGTGCCGATGACCGCCGAGGCCACGCCGCGCAAGCTGGCCGACAGGGTGGCGATGTTTCCCGACTGGTCCGCCGACGGGCAGCACGTGGCCTACGTCCAGGCATCCGCCGGGGCCGACAGCAAGTCGCTGAGGCTTGGCACTCTCGCCCGGAGCCGCGTCGCCGATGCGAACGGGGCCTTGCTGGCGGAACCACCAGACGCCGAAGAACTCGCTGGCCTGATCTTCGCCGACACTATTATCGTGCGATGCCTGGCCGACGGGCGAATCCTCTTTTCCGCCGCGGAAGTGGCCCTGCCAACCACCGCCGCAGACATGCCTGAGCAGATGTCACTCTTCGCCATCGACCCGGCCAGGCCAGCCGTGGTTACACGCATGATCCCCCGCCAGAGCGAGGCCCAGATCCCAAACCGACTACTGTTCGAACTCAGCCCGGACCGAACGCACGTCAGCATCGCCGGCAGTGACGCCAAAGTCTGCGTGGTAAGCCTGGCCGACGGAAAAACCACATGGGTCCAGCAAACCGAAGGCAAGCTCCGAATTCTCCCATCCTGGCGAAGCGCGGACGAACTATGCTTCATCCTCCCCGCCGCCAAGAACAACCCCAGCGCCCGGCCGGAAGTCGCACTATGGTCGAAAGGCAAAACAAAACTCATCAGCAAAACCTGGCCCGACAAAGTAATGAAAAACCTGACCTTCGCCCCATCCCAAAAACAGCCCCCCACAACCGCACCAGCCACCAAACCCGGTAAAGCGGATAAGGGCTTCTGAGGACTTTCGAGCCCTGCTACCAGCTTCAACTTGGTGGCATTGCCCTGTCAATACCAACGACATCACCTTTAACCGATCTCGTTCACGCTGGCTCATCTCAATCCGATCTCTGTTCATTCGCCTTCGTTGGGAAAGCGGACACTTCTACTTTGGTAAGACCGGACATTACTACTTTGGTATGACAAGGGACCAAGAAAGGGTGGGCAGAACCACAGGGACGTGGTAGGATTGTAATGGTTAGTGTAGGTGGGAGTTGAAAATGGGTCCGGCGTGGGTATTCATTCTGACCGTCCTTGTGCTTGCCGGAGTTTGTGCCTATCTGGCATTGAGACAAATTCATGTCCGAAGGCTGAGAGCCCGCGCGATCACCTCAACATCCCTTCCGCCAGCCCAAGTCCTGAGCTGGTCAGTACCCCAAAGTCCGCCGACAGTTGAAGCAGTAAAACCTGTTACAACAAGCCCCGACATCGACACGCCGGCCCTACCTGACCCGCCCCAGTCTGTATCTCAGACCATCGGTGGCTTTGAGGGTGACCGACGTGCGGGGCTTGCGGCCGCCTCGATTGACGGGCTTCTGGCATCGCTGCCCTCCTTCCATGATCTGGCCTGCATCGACTGGAACGTGGTTAAAGGCATAAAGCTTTCAGCCGCAAGTGGTCTTGATCTGGACCGCTGGTCCAATCTGCGAGGATACGTCGACAGCCACTATTTCGACGTTGGCGAACCGAAGGGCTTTCTGAACAGGCTTGTAGGCTATGTGGGCGAAGCGAAGGCGGGAGACTATTACGGATCCCAAGGTACCGAGGTCTCGTACAACAAAGCTCCAAATGTGCCAGGCTATGACCTCAAGGTTGATGGTGACCCTATTCAGGTCAAAGTTGGGGGGACGGCCAAGACTTTTCGGACGCACTTCGAGCGATATCCGGACACTCCGGTCGTCACTGGTCCAGATAATCTCGAAATCGTCCCAGATGGCGCGGATGTGTCGTTCGTCGATTCCCTGGATGCGGACCAGATTCATGCGGCAACCGAAGAGAGTTTGGACTTTGTGCATGATGACTTCAGCACGGGAGGGCCGATTGTACCATACATCACGGTGATTCGGTCAAGCCTCCAGCAGATAGGCCTTCTCGCCGGTGGACATACGGATCTGACTGCTGCCGCGAAGAATGTTGGCCTGGATGCAGCAGGCGTCGGCTTAGGGGGATGGGCCGGGGCTCAGGCGGGCGCTGCGGTCGGCTCTTACGTGGGGCCGTACGGAACGGTCATCGGCGGCTTTATCGGCGCTATTGCCGGTGTAATCGGCGGCAAGTCCATTGCCAACGAGGTGAAGTCCGCTGACTTCCGAAGGAGCGTAGAGGATTACGAAAAGGTCGTTACGTCGGCCAAAGAGGCAGTGCAATCGAAGCAGGTGGAAGCGCACAGGTTGCTTGTAGCCGAACTCGCGAGGCAACAGGATGGGCTTCAGCGATACGTTCATGCGGTACAACGTAAGCTCAAAGTGAAGCTTGAGGGATGCCATCATTGGCACCATAATCGTTGTATAGCCTTTGTTGGAGTTTTCCCAAAGGTTCTGGGCCGAGTGCGGAAGGGACTCGAAGCGCGGGAGAAAGCAGAGCTTGCGGGCATGGAGCGTTCGGGTCTGTTCAGGCGAGCACTCTGGCCGCAGCTTGTGGACGTAAGATACGGGCTTCTCAAGACATCGTTCAGGCTTCGGATTCATGCTGTCACTTCAGCCAAACGTCGGTTCACAGCACTATCCTCCAAGACACCTTCGCAGATCCCGGCAAGCGATGCGATTCGCCAGATCCAACAATTCGTCCAAGGCAATCCCTTCGAGAGTGCCGACTTCGACAATGTCTGCCACCAGCTGAGGCAAGTTACGGACTCGGCGCATAAGCAAGAGCAACGCTTGAAACAGCAGGCGGATGCGCTAGCCCAAGCCGAGTACGGCAGGCGCCTAGCGGCGATGCGGAGCCAGTTCCAGGATGTGACGTGCGAAATATCGGCATTCGTCGGCAATCAAGCCAAGACCGTCGGGAAAGCCAAGGACAGAGTGTATCGGGAGGCGCGTAAGTTGGGTATCGACCTAAAAGTACAACCCGAAGCATAATCTTCGCCGGCCCCTCGAGGATCTTTCATCCGAGTTGGTATTCTGGGGCCGATGGCATGCTCCCGGGCGGTTCGGGTCTCTGTGGTGCCATGTTCCGCGACCGTTGGCGGAAGCATGTTCCCTCGACGCTTGTGGGGCAACTGTGGTCTCGTCCTGCCGGAATCGCACTTGGAGCATGCTTCCGGCCACAGCACTTGGAAGCTTGGCACCACGACTCGCGAGTTTCCAAAACCATGGCACCGGCCCCTGAGGATTGCGAGACACGCCCAACCGACCCTAATGAGTTGGCAAAGGGGCTTGTCGAACAAACCTAAGCCGCCACCAATCAGTCTGGTTCTTCCCAGTCTTTGGGATCATCAAATAAGCCCGGTGTCGCCGGATAGATAGGGGCTACGGCGTCTAGCTGCTCAACGAATTTGTCGTAGTCGCTGTGTATTTTCATAAGGCCAACAACGGTGCCTAAATGCACAAGCAGGCTCCGTAGGCCGACATCATCGCTTAGCCACTGAAACTGCTTATTGCTTGGCTTCCCGCGTTCCGCGCGACGACTCTTGAGTCGGCGCAACAACCCAGGAGCGATGCGACGATAGATTAGATTGTTGGTCAGGTGGCCGAAGAATTTCGGGAGCTTCATGTCTGGGCGCAGTTCGACGTTTCGAAGCCTACAAAGGTGCTTGAAGTAATCGCTCGGGAACGTGCGTACCCATCGCCTGAGTTCATCAGCCAAGAATCTACTCAGATACTCTTCTAGGTCGCGGCGTGGGCGATCGTACTGGTAGCCGGTGGCTTCATCGACAAGCGCAATGATGCCCGTGCTCGCTAAGCCGCGCACCAGCATTAGCGCTTGCTCCGCGATGTGCTCTTGGTTGTGTGCAAGCACGCCAGCGGCCTTAGCGTCTAGGAAGACGCCACATACGAGTGGCAATAACTCGGCTGAATACCCGAACGCCTTTTTGCCGCCCAGTGTGAAGAACTTAATTTGGCTTGACGTAACAAGCAATGCCTGTGGCACAAACGGCTTAAGGTTCTTAGCAGTCAAAAAAACTGGCAGGTTAACGTCACCATTGTAGTAGGCTCTTCCCTTCGCCTGACGCGCGCGTCCCAGCACGATCATGAAGCCACTTTGGGTTAATACCCGTCTGCGGTCCTCCAAAACGGCACACGGTATCTCCATGTCGCCGATCCTCAACTCACCCTCATGCGTTGCCTTTATCATTGCCTTGCCTTCCTTGGCCCATCTGGTCG
Organism: uncultured Planctomycetaceae bacterium; assembly: GCA_964564285.1. Lineage (GTDB taxonomy): Bacteria > Planctomycetota > Phycisphaerae > SM23-33 > SM23-33 > JAUWQU01. Next base: position 18,079 of record CAZMBZ010000022.1, read on the forward strand.
TTGCGGCTAGGCGGGCGATTTCCGTTCGCTCTGCACTGCCGAGTTTTTTTGCTCGGGCTTTGCCACCCTTCGATTGTTTGCTCTCATTCATATAGCAGACTCCCTAGTAATGGAAATATTGTAGCAAGCACCTTGCAAGCATGTCAAGCATGCATTTCTATCATTTTTTAACTTGCTTGCTAGATATGCTTACTATGTGAATCCGGTAGAATCGAGATGCGGCGCAGTGGCTGAAGGATCGGGGAGTGGCCGTTTGGGGCATTGGGGTCTGGGGGCCGGTGGTATGCTCCCGGCCGGTTCGGGTCTCTGGGGTGCCCTGTTTCCGCGGCTGTTTGCGGAAGCATGGCACCGCGAATCGTGTGTTTCCAGAGCCGTTCCACCAGCCGAGCGTTGATGGCAGGTTCGATGTCTGATTGGCGAGGCGAGGTGTGTCGGGTTATCGAAAGCGGCGAGGGCGCCCCTCTGGGGCTTGTCGCCGCACTCCAAGGGCTGGCGCATGAATGAAGCATCCATCTATCCGAGATGCGTCGGCACCGCAGCGGGTCAACCGGGCATTGCTTTCTTCCACAATCGCCATGGCCGGTCGCAAACTCCCGGTCGGTTCGGGTCTCGGTGGTGCCATGCTTCCGGACGCTTTTTCCGGAAGCATGTTCCCTCGACGCTTGTGGGGTAACTGTGGTCTTGTCCTGCCGGGATCGCAGTTTGAGCGGTTTTGCAGAACCATGCCGCCAGCCACGAATCCACGCCCCAAACCATTGTTCTGCCGACCGCCGTCTGACGCCCGGGGCGCGTGCTGGGGGTCCTTTCCTGTTACCTCTTGAGCTTGCCTAAAATCAACCCCTGGCTGGCCATGGCGTTCCATAGCCTTTCCTGCTCGTCGGTGTCGTAGGTCCAGTACATCCAGCCGGCAGCGCCTAGATTTGGGAAACATCCGGACATATCGCCGACCCACGCGGCGGCGGTGGGGAGTTTCGGGAACGCCGCTTTGAACGCGCCGAATTCGCCTACGATGAAGGCCTTGTTCGGTGTCGCGCCGAGGGCGGCCCGGAGTTGGCCGTGCTCGATCGATTTCATGTCGGCCCGCAAATCGGCTGGGTTCGAGGCGTAGATGTGGATGTCGATCACGTCGGCGGTCGAGCGGAGTATCGCGGCAGGCCGGAACGGGTAGCGATTCTTCCAGGCTGCTTTGTCCTGGTGGAAATCGCCGGGGCCGGTTCGACCGACGGCTCGGTAGGTGAACACGTTCGCGTCGATCAGGGCGCCGGGGATCTCCGCGCGGACGGCCGACGCCAACTGGTCGATCCAGTAGACCGCCATCTCATCGGCCAGGCGGGTCCTGTCGGTCGCCAGGTCGTAGGTGACGCCGTTGGCCGGAGTGACCTTGCCCTTGGCAACCGAGAACGGCGGATCGCCGAGGTGGTAGCAGAGCTCGTTCATCAGGTCCCAGCAGAACACGGCTGACAGTGCGTCGGGGTTGCGTTTGCGAAGTTCGCCGATGACGTCGCGAAGGTAGCGTTTCTTGGCGTCGATGTAAGTTTGGTTGAGATAGTGCGCGTTGCGCGGCCCGACGTTTTCCAGTGCTTCAAGGCCCTGGCGGTACGGGCCGACCTGCGGGAAGAACTCGAAGCACGGGACGACGAATATCCCGTGCCGCCTGGCCAGGAGCAGGAACTCCGCCAGATTGTCGAGATAGGCGGAATCCGGCTGCTGTGCATCGCGGTTTTTGAACATGCAGCCGCGCCGGCCTCGAAGCCCGTTGATGAAGACGCGAACGACGTTGAACCCGTTGCCCGCCATGTGTCGAAACGCTGCTACAACCCGGTTCCGGTCGTAAACGAAGCGCGAAAATGTGGCGTGCCCGCCCTTGCCCTCAAGGTCCAGCCGGACGTAATTGAACCCTCGAGGGACAAATGGCACTCCGGTTTTCCGCAGAACGAACGCCCCCTTCTCGACGCAGATGGGGGGCGCGGGCTTCGTGCCGGGTCCTTTCCGGGTTTCAGGTCCGCGAGCGGTCCCGCGTGCATGGCCTCTGGTGCAGACTCCGGCCGGCAGGCTACCGGCCACGAATGCTCCAGCAGCGCCGGAAACGGTCTTGCTCAGAAATTCTCTACGTGACAGCATAACGTAATCCCTTTCGCCGCCGGACACGTCAAACTGTCCGCCAAGTGTCAGTGGCGTGCTGGGGGTTTACCTGGCGGAATATGGGTCGGCTGCGTCGCGCAGGCCGTCGCCTAGGAAGTTGAAGCACAACACCGTGGTGATAATCATAATCACCGGCGCCATCAGCCAAGGGTAGTAGCGGACGGCTTCGATGTCCATGCATTCCTGCAGCATAACGCCCCAACTGACAACCGGATCGCGCAGGCCCAGGCCCAGGAAGCTCAGCGACGTCTCGCCCAGAATTACGCCGGGAATGGCCAGCGTCAGCGAGACGATGATGTGGCTGGTGAAACCCGGCAGCAAATGGCGATAGAGAATCCGCCCGTGGCTGGCCCCCAGCAAGCGGGCTGCCGTGGCGTAGTCCTCCTCGCGGAGCGAGAGGATCTTCCCGCGCACCACCCGCGCCAGTCCAGTCCAGCTCAGCAAGCTAAGCGCCACCGTGATGCCGAAGTACGTCTTCAACGGCGTCCAATCGGTAGGCACGGCCGCACCCAGCGCCAACCACATCGGCAGGCGCGGGAAGGAATTGATGATCTCGCAGAATCGCTGGATCACCGTATCCGTCCGCCCGGATACGTACCCGCTGATCCCGCCGATCGTCAGCCCCAGCACGAACGTCACCGCGATGCCCACCAGCCCGACCGACAGCGACACGCGGGCGCCGTGGATCAGCCGGCTGTAGATGTCCTTGCCGTGCCCATCGGCGCCGAGGAAGTAGAAAGGCATGATCCGGCTTTCATCCGTCAAGGCGTTTTTGCCCGGATCGGCGCCAAAGAAGTGGGTCTGACAGGGGATCAGCCCCAGCAGTTTGTACTCGTGTCCCCGGACGAAGAAGCCCAGGCGGACCACCTCGTCACCGTCGCGGACATAGGTCTTACGTCGAGTGATGCGGTCCACATGCACCTTCAGCCGCGGCGTGTGGAGCCCGTTGGCGAGGTTGAACTTCACCGATTGCGGCGGGCAGTTCGCGTAGTCGAGATACTTCGCGTTGGTGTGCATCGGGGCGAAGAAGTTCGCGAAGATCGCCACGATGTACAGCGACGGGATCACGAACAGCGCCACCAGCGCCAGCTTGTGCTTGCGGAAGCGCCGCCAGATCAACTGCCGCTGTGACAGCGACTCGAAGTCGGCCTTTGCGTCCGGACGGGCCGGGGTTTTAGGCAGGCTGCTCATCGAGAGCCTCCTCCGAAGCGGATTCGCGGATCCAGCCACAGTAGCAGCAGGTCGCTGACCAGCGTACCCAGGACGCCCAGCAGGCTCAGCACCATCAACATCGATCCGGCTGTGTACATATCCTGACTGAACATCGCCGTCAACATCAGCGGCCCCACCGTCGGCAGAGCGAGGACAATCGCGACGATCGAACCCCCGGAAATCAATCTGGGGAACAGCCCGCCGATGGTCGAGATGAACGGATTAAGCGCCATCCGCACCGGATACTTGAACAGCAGCTTGATCGGCCTGACGCCCTTTGCCATCGCCGTGGTGACGTAGGGCTTCTTCAACTCGTCCAGCAGGTTCGCCCGCATCACGCGGATCATCCCGGCCGTACCGGTGACGCCCATGACAAACACGGGAATCCATATATGCTTGAGCAGGTCGAATACCTTCGGCAGGGACCATTCGGGCTGCCCGACGAAATCGGCCGAGAAGAGCCCCTCGATATTCGTCACCGCCGCCAGCACCAGCGCCAGGAGGAACCCCGGCACACACATGCCGATAAAGCCGACCAGCGTGAAGATGTAGTCCCCGACCGAATACTGCCGGACCGCCGAATAGATGCCAATGGGAATCGCGATCGCCCAGGTGAACAGCACCGTCCCCAGCGAGATGAAGAACGTCAGCACGATGCGATCTCCGATGATATCGTTGATCTTCTTGTCGTTCTCCATCGACCGGCCGAGGTTGCCCTGCAGCAGCCCGGCGTTCTCCTCGCTGAACATGCCGCGACTGGTGAAGAACCCCCCATCCTCGACGGTCTGGGTATCCGATGGCAGGAACCAGAAGACGCCCATCCACCAGCAGTATTGCTTCCAACTCGGGTCGTCGTAGTGGTGAATGCGCCTAAGTTCCCTCAGGCCATTCTCGATCTGCTCTGGGCCGAGTCCTGCTTCCTCCAATCGAAGCACCCTGGCCGAGAGAAAGTCCCCCGGCGGCAACTGGATAATGACAAACGCGCTGATCGAGATAATCAGCAGCGTCGGGACCATAATAAACAGGCGCCGGGCGATGTAGGGATGCCGCACGACGACCATCGCCAGAACCAGGACCGCAATGGTCAGGAGAGTCCAGCGCAAGGCTTTGGCGACCCAGCCCTCGCCGTCGGTTCCCTTGGTTCCGACAGCCATCGGTTCGGGTTCGCGGATCGACTCGAGCAGGGCCGTCCACGCACCTGGGGAATGCTGCTGGTCGGCCTCGTTCTCGAAGTAGAACGTCTCGGGCGCCATTGAGGCCGGGACCTCGAACACGGTGCCCGCGATGGCCTTGCGCGGCACGTTGCGGAAGCCGTTCTTGACCACCACCAGGTGCGGCGGCGGCGTGGAAATGCTGATCGTCCAGACGTTCTCGGCGGCGATGTCCAGCACTTTGGTGAACCACTTGCGCTGCTCGGCCAGCGTGGTGGCCCCGCGTGCCTTCTCGTAGTACCCGATCGCCTTGTACATGACATGGTTCTTGGGCACCGGGATCGCGCCGCGTTCCCGCTCGGCCCGGTCCGAGCCGTAGAAGCCGCCCTTGTAGTACCACTGGCCCCACCGCGTGGCGTAGTACGCGCCGGAGGTGCTGGGGATGAACATCTCCGCGGACAGCAGCGGCTCGATCTCGCAACCGGAATAGTAGACGTTGATGTCGAAATTGGCCGTGTTCTTGTCGAAGATGAACAGGCTTCGCGCTCGATGCCGTAGCATCACGCCGATACCGATACTGGCCCAGTCGTCGACGACGAACTGGCAAGATCCGATACCGGTGTTCTCGCAGTAGTCCAGGTAGAACTGCATCTTCTTGCCGTTGGGAAAGGTGCGGAACCCATCGGCGTCGCGGCGGTCGGGGTCGCCGCCCAGGTCGCGCCACAGTTCGTTCAGGAGCTTGTTGGCCTTAGCAGGGTCGTAGTTGGCGTAGGTTTCCTCCAGCGTCCTGGGCACATGATACTCCGACGCGGGGCCTGGGAGGACCTGCGACGGCTGGCCCCAACCCTTGTTGTCGGCCCGGATGCACTGCTTGCGATTGATCGCCAGGGACAACGCCTGCCGAAACCGCTTTTCGCGCAAGATTTCCGCTTTCCACGTGGTGGTCGGGTCGGACTTGACTTCAAGGCGGATCATGTTGGGGAAGATCACCATCGTGGACCGCTGACCGGGGTACCAGTGGTATATTTCGTAGCCATTTTCTTTGCGGCGGCTCATCAACTCCGTGTAGTCATTGAGCCGGAGCTTATTGGCCTGCATGGTGATCTTGCCGCTGGCGACCGTCTGGGCGATCATCTTGTCCATCTTGACGCTGTACATGATCTGATCGACATAGGGCAACTGGTTGCCCGCCGTATCGACGGCCGGATAAAACGGGTTGCGGACCAAAGCGATCGGCGGAACGTTCTGGACCCGGCGGTAGATCCACGGCCGCAGTGACGGCATTTCAGGGTTTACTGACCAGTGTATCAGTGAGTAAAGGCCGCTTTCGTCCGCGATGCCGTGGGCGGCCTTGGCTTTGGCCTTGACCTTCTCGTCGCCAAGAGTCGGATGGAACTGTCTAAGGTAATGTTCCGGCGAGTAGAGGATGCTGGCCTTCGTGGCCAGTACCTCCTTGAACAGTCCGTAGGGGCTGGCGAACTTGAACTTGATGCTATACTTGTCGATCCGCTCGATCGTGCCGGCTTTTCCGCCCTGAATCATCCATGGCGGCGGCGATCCGCCTCCGGCATCCCTGTCGAGCACCTCATTGTTCCACCAATACATGACGTCGCCGGTGTCGACTTCGTGGCCGTCGGAATAGCGGAGGCCCTTCCGTAACGTCAGGATGAACTCCCTGTCGCCGTTGAGCGGCGTGAGACTCTTGGCGAAGTGCGACCGGATGGGCTTGCCTTGGGGCGACCACTGGAACAACCCGGCGCCGACGGACTGCCAGAGTACGTGATCAACCTCCTGGATCGACGTGCCCGCTCGGAACCACGTGCCGCCGTACTTTCCGATGCCATCGACGCCCTTGAGCACGATCGGCTCGGGTCCGACGCGCACCGCCACCGGCGGGAGCTTGCCGGCCTTGACCAGTTCCTCGACATTCTCGCTGCCGGCGTTGGGGTCGACCAGTTCGGCGAGGAGGGGCGATTCGCCGCGGGGGTACCAGGCGGGCAGCTTGCCCTGCTCGACCAGCCTGGCCGCCAGTTCGGCTGGGATGTAGTCCTTGCCTTCGGGGTAGTAGGCCTTGGCCTGGTCGATCTGACTTTGGGGAACATCGACATGGACCTTCGTGGGGTTGTCCTTGTCGAACTTCATGTCTTCCGGGTCCCCGACGGGCAGCTCGTCCTTGTCGGTGTACTCCGTCGGCTTGGCGTCGATATCCGGGGCGACCAGCGCGCCGAACGCGCCGAGCAGCATCAGGACAATCAGCGCACCGCCCGCGAAGCCCAGCAGGTACCCAACGCGGCGTAACAACTTGGCAATCAGATCTTTCGTCACAAACGGCTCCCGCGCGGGGCAATGCCCGGGCCAGCTTTCACGTCTGGACCGGCGCTGCAAACCGGAGCAGGCCCGCGACCGGCGCGAGCCATCCTGATGATCCTATCAGGATTTTGGTCTTCAACAAACTGTCCCTCCCGAAAACTCCATCCGCCCACGAGGTAGTATGCGAATTCCCATCCGAAGTGCAACGATTCGACGCCAGAACACTTCCGTTGGCATCCGGTAGTTGATGCACTTTCCGAGTCGATGGGGCAACTGGTTGACATGCCATCCCAACTGGCAGTTGTCTGAAAAGCCATCTCTGCCACGATTGGCTCGGGGCGTTCTTCAGCCAGAATCGCTCTTGTCGTGAGCACGACAATAGTGTACACTATGTGTATACGGCCATAAGGAAAACAATCATGACAAAGACGCTGATAAAACACGGCAATAGCCTCGCCCTCGTTATCGACAAGCCCATTCTGGAGATGCTGGATATATCCCCGGACACACCTCTGGAATTGACCACCAACGGCGACAGGTTGATGATCACGCCTGTTCGCGACAAGGTCCGGCAGAGCAGACTCCGCGCGTCGCTGGCCAAGATCAACCGTAAGTACGATAGCGATCTCAAACGCTTGGCGGAGTAGCAGGCCATGACGGACTTCCTCCAGCCGGCTCGGGCCTGTGTGGTGCCATTCAACACGACCGTTGCCGAAAGCACGGCACGCCGAATCGCGACTTTCCAGAACCGTGCCACCAGCCTGAACGATTAGCCGCAGAGGCGCAGAATCGCTGAGCAAGTCAGCGACTCGGCGCCTCCGCAGTTTCGTAATCCCGCCGGGGCGGTTTTACTTGCCTGGCTTCTTTTTGGGCTCGACCTTCGTACCGCACTTGGGGCACTTGCCGTTGTTCTTGACGCGGTCGAAGGGTTTCTGGCACTTAGCGCAGTACGTAACGCTTGGCAGGCAAGCATACTTGCCGCATCCGGCGCACCATGTGCCCTTGGTCTTGCCGCACTTGGGGCACTTCTCATCATTGTTGACGCTGAAGCGGAAGACGTTGTGCTTCGGACACCACGTGCCGGACTTGACCGTCTTGCCGCAGCGGTTGCACTTGAACTCGCCGTAGGCGGTGACAATCGCGTTGCATTTCGCGCAGTAGTCGCCCTCGGCGCCCTTTCTGCCGCAGACCGGGCACGTGGGTTCGGCCTTCCTGGCGGTCGAGCAAATCGGCTGGACCTTCACGTTGCGGTACATCACCTTCGCACCGTGATCCTGCAGGCCGATGTGCCCCTCGCGCCTGAGCTTGGCGATCGGGGTCTTGAACTTGTTCTTCGAGCCGTCGGGGTTCTTCTTCGCCTCGGCCCATTTGTCCACGTCCATGTCGATGATCTGCTCGCCGTTCATCACGACGCCGATCTTGTTGTCCTTGCAGGTGAGCACGACGTGATTCCAGTCGTTCGGCTTGAGGGCGTCCTTGGACGGCCCCAGCAGGTCGTACATGGCCCCGGCGGAGTGCTTGTCGCCGACCTTTGAGTGATTTATGACCTGCATCTCCATGCCCGTCTGGACATAGCTCTTGGGGTTGTCGCAGCGGAACAGTACGCCGCTGTTGCCGGTCGTCTTGAACTCCAGATCCAGCACGAAGTCGCCGAAACGCTCCTTCGTCCAGATGTTGCCGCCCTTGCCCTCGCGGCTCAGCAAGCCGTCTTTCAGCACCCAGCCCTTGCCCGGTGCCCCGCCGGTGGCGGACATCCACCCCGAGAGGCCCTTCGCGCCAAACAGATCGCGGAAACTGTCCTTGCTGACGCTCAGCTTCATGGCGCTGGTCATGTTCTTGCCCAGCACGATGGCGGCGGTCCCTGCCGCGGCGGAAGCCAAAAATCTCCTGCGGCTGACGTTACCTTTCAATGGCCCACTTTTCATCTTCGTGTTCCTTTCGTTTGTCCGGGTTTCCCGGATGGTTATGCCCGCTGGTATTGCAACATGGTTCCACTGAGAAACCTATCGCGATTTTACAGGCTTCCCATCATTAAATCCCCAGCCACGGCAAATTGCATTCACAAGCTGTAGATTTTTTCACCCGTCCGCCCTGCGGCGCCCGTCGCCAAAGGCAAGGGAATCTGCGTTGAGATAGGCCCTTGGGATCAGATAGGCCCGTGTGGTCAAAAACCTTTTCTCTCTAGAGAAGGAAACGCTTCTATCATGCGACAGCCCTTGATAGAGTCATCGGGACAACCCGCGCGGACCACGTGCGCGGCTATGTCCAGGCTATGCCCTCCGGGCGCAACGAAAAGGAATCAACGGTGAGTATCAGTACATCCGACATGAATACGATTCGCGCCCTGGCGGGACGGTACAGCGAACTCGCAGCCCTGGACGTCCAGAAACAGCGCCTCGAGCGATACGCAGCCACCAACGCCCTCGAGCAGGTCCGCCCGGTTGTCCTGATCTACGAGATTCCCTGGGGCGAGATTCGCGACGATGCACTGACCAACGTCTGCGCGCCCGAGTTGCAGGGGATCGAAGGCACGCTGCGGAAGGCTCTGTATCAGTGGGAACACTTCCAGGTCGATACCGTCATCCCGCCGACATTCCGCGTGCGCCGGCGAATCCGTTCCAGCGGCATTGGAATCCGCGTCAAGGAAACTCAGATCAAGGGCGATACCGGGGCCTACATTGCCTCACACGAATATGTCGATCAGCTCCAGAGCGAGCAGGACCTGGCGAAGGTGCAAACGCCCGAGATATCCTACGACCGCGAAGCCACTGAGGAGTCGCTCGCCTTGGCGGGCGAGGTCTTCGACGGACTGATGGAGGTCGAACTGGCCGGCGTCATGCCGCAATACAACATCTGGGATACGGTCGCCGTATTCCGCGGTGTAAGCAGCCTGCTGATGGACCTGGCGATGAGGCCGGAGTTCATGCACCAGACTGCACAACGCTTCATGGAAGTAGCCCAAAGCACCTTCAAACAGTACGAGGAACTGGGATTGCTCGAAACCAATCCGATTCTCCTGCACTGCACCGCCGCCTGCACGCGCGACCTGCCGGCGGAAGATTATGATGGCCACGCGCGAATGAAGGATGTCTGGGGACGTTGCGCGGCCCAGATCTTCGCGGCGGTATCGCCCGAGATGCACGACGAGTTCGACCTGGCCTACAACGAGAAACTCTTCGGCGATTGCGGATTGCTCTACTACGGCTGTTGCGAACCGATGGACACAAAAGTCGACATCCTGCGCAAGCGGTTCAAGAACCTGCGCAAAATTTCCATCACACCATGGGCCGACACGCGAAGGGCGGCTGAGAATATCGGGAGTGACTACGTGCTGGCCGGCAAGCCCAACCCAGCCTTCGTGGCCGGCTCGACGTTCAATCCCCGCCCGGTCGAAAAGGAAATCGAAGACTATTGCGCCGCCTGCAAGGAAAATAGCACGACACTGGAGTTCGTGCTCAAGGACATCAGCACAATCGCCAACAACCCCGAAAACCTCACCCAATGGGCCAAGACAGTCAACGGCGTGATCGATCGATACTACGACTGACAGCCCGCTTGGAAAGCTAGCTCTTCCCGCGAACTTCGAGGGCCTTGCGCAATCTGACAATTGCCCCAACCACATAGCCCCAGACGTACGCGTTCAAGGGCAAGAATATCATCAGCAATACAAAGACCGTTTCATCTGGACCGTTCGTCGAGAGGCCTAATACCGCAATCCATCCCATTGGGAACCCGAGAACCGCTATCGCGATGGTCGCGGCCTCCCGGGCAATAACCCACCGAGCGTCCATGAAGAAGGGATTTATATCCACGGTGTGAAGAATCACCGCAAGAGCGCAGCCGATCAGCGCGAGGTTTATAACAGCAACCTTGCCCTCAATTCCCATCTTGTACAAACGAAGCGGCATCGCATACACCGATCTGTTGGTCTATCCCTATTATGCTTCTATACACCAGCTTAGCAAGTAGCGGGCGCGGTCTCCAGAAACGCTTTGTTCATTTAAGGAGGTAGCATCGCCTCCGCGTCGCCCGAAGGGGCATCGGCGGGAGGCCGTTGCTGTTGTGCCCGGCTGTTTTCGTTTATTTCCTGTCTTTGCTGGCTCGCAGGTTTGACAGACAGTGCTTGCAGGGGGTGTACCTTTCGGCCAGGGCGTCGGGCAATAACTTGAACGGGACACGGTTGGCCGGGCTGATCTGCGCGACGCATTCGCAGTCCGACCGATGGACGACGCGGCTCTGGGAGTCGGCGACGTAAGTCACGTTCGCGGTCATCCTGGCCGACGACGGCGGTGGCGGCGCGGTTCGGGTGCAGGCGACCGCGGCAATGGCGAGCACGACAAACCAGCAGAATCGTGAGAATCGATTACCTGGTAGCGACATGATTTCCTCCCGTTTGGGATAGTTGCCCCCCGGGGGCTTCTGGGCTCGGCGGAGCGAGCCAATCTGAACCTGTGATGCAAGACTGTTCTTTTCGAGGCAGGCCAGGCAGGTTTCGCCGTCGTCGGTGTCGCGAGCCGGGGACCTCCCCATTTCAGCCGCCGGCATGGCGGATTCCAGGATGCGCGTTTGCCTGGACATCTCGACCTGGTTGACTTGCAGTCGTTTCTTTGCCATGCAAAAAAACTCCCGCCCTCAAACGAAATGGGCTGCTGTTGTTCGGTTACGCTCTCGGACTTGTCCGAGGCTTCGCTCGACGCGTTCCGGCCCGCCGGGTGCTTCTCGTCAATCGCCCCGCCAGTCAGGCCGGACCGCCAAAACGTCAAAATCGCCGCAGTGACAATGTTTTCTTGCGCAACCCTGGCCAACTAAAGAGAGCATCAAACCCGTCGAATAATCCCACCGGCAGATTTGTTCCAAACAACCCTTCCAATGGTACTATGCCCATGGCTTATGGTCTCGCCCTTTCGAGACCGGGTCGCAATTGAACTACTTTGCACGTTGATCCTTATCGGCGTTTTAGGGGGCCATGTTTATTGTTTGTCATTCTTTGTCATGACACCCCAGCCCGAACCCCACGATCTGCGAGAAGGACCGCGCGCGAAAACGCCGGAAAATCGCTCGCCCTGAATAAACAACCCCCGACTGTCCAAGATCCGAAACGGGTGAACCCGCGCGCAAACGCGCCGGAAGATCGTGAGATCATCCCAAAAACTACGCCCGACAGGATTCGAACCTGCAACCCTCGGTTCCGAAGACCGATGCGCTATCCAATTGCGCCACGGGCGC